>JAHXHU010000067.1 GCA_025656375.1 Candidatus Thiodiazotropha sp. (ex Ustalcina ferruginea)
TGACCGGGCGGATTACTGGCTCCCAGTCGATCACTACGTCGGCGGCATTGAGCATGCGGTGCTGCATCTACTCTATGCCCGTTTCTATCACAAGTTGTTGCGAGATGCAGGATTGGTGAAGAGTAACGAGCCATTCACCCGCCTGCTGACCCAGGGCATGGTGGTGGCCGATACCTACTACCGGGATCAACCCGACGGTTCCAAACATTGGTATAACCCGGCAGATGTTGAGGTGGCGTGTGACGAAAAAGGCCGTCCCCTCACCGCGCGTCTGTTGGAAGATGACCAACCGGTGGTCATTGGTGGTATCGAGAAGATGTCGAAGTCCAAGAACAATGGCATCGATCCTCAAACCCTTATCGATCGCTACGGCGCTGATACGGTTCGGCTCTATACCATGTTCACATCCCCACCTGATCAATCCCTGGAGTGGAATGATGAGAGCGTGGAGGGGTCCCACCGTTTCCTCAAACGGTTGTGGACATTGGCCGAAACCAATCAGGCCAGGTTTTCGGCCCTCCTGAAAGATCCGGTTGATCTTGCTGAGCCCCAGAAAACAGCTCGGCGTGAACTGCACGAATTGCTGAAAAAGGCCCTTTACGACTACGAACGTCAACGCTTCAACAACGTGGTGTCCGCCTCTATGGGGATGATAAATATCCTCTACAAATTGGGTGATACAACGGCAGATCAACAGGTATTGATAGAGGGAGTATCCCTGGTGTTACGGCTATTGGCTCCCATTGCACCCCATATCACCCACCAGTTGTGGTGTGAGTTGGGGTATGGAGATGAGATTCTCGACAGCGACTGGCCTCAACCTGATGAAACAGCACTGAAGCAGGATAGTCTGCCCTATGTGGTGCAGGTTAATGGTAAGGTTAGAGCGACCATCCAAGTGCCTGCAGATGCTGAAAAATCGCTTGCAGAAACCATCGCATTGGAGAATGAGAATGTACAGCGCTTTATGGGTGATGGAACCGGAAGAAAGGTTATTGTTGTACCGAATAAGCTGGTGAATATCGTTGTTAAATAGTTTTCAACTGGCACGCTTCCGACCATTCTGGTTACTGCTGATTCTTTCTCCGTTAGTGGGGTGCGGTTTTCACCTGAAAGGCTATCATCAGGCTTCTACCGTACTGAATGGACTGTATGTCATGGAGAGTGATATACAAGATGGTGTGGCAGATATTTTACGACGCGATCTGCAAAACGGAGGTGTGGCGATGGCATCTGATGCCGAGACCGCTCGATTCAGTTTGCAGATCACTCAGGAGACGTTCTCAAGCCGGGTATTATCCGTGGATGCCAACGGTAAGGCCCTCGACAATGAAATGCAGCTGGTGGTCACCTTTCGCTTAATCCCTGCAGATCCCGATGAGACAGCTGCAGAACAACAACTGGAGCTTGTGCGTCAACTCAGCTTCAGTGGTAGTGATGAACTTGGGCAAAGAAACGAGTCGGCATTGATGGTAACCGATATGCGGAACGATATGGCGTCCCAAATCATCCGTCGTCTCGAAGTCCAATTGCGATAGTGTAGTGTCTCATATAAATGGCACCTATCAGAGGCCTACAAATGTTCCAAGACAAGGCGCAGTCCGCCGTTAATGGCGTTCCCTTAACAAGGAGTGCAACGCAGGATTGGGACATTTGTGGGCCTCCCTTCGGGCGCGACGAGAAGCCGTCATCCGCGGTGTTGCGCCTCTTGGAAAGGGTATGCCATTACCGGCGAGGCGCGCCTAGCGGCCAACGGCTTCTCGTCACGCTGATAGGCACCATTTATATGAGACACTACACAAGATGCGCCTACGTAACGAACAATTAGCTTCCCACCTGCAACGCGATCTTGCGCCGGTCTATCTATTGAGTGGAGATGAGCCGTTGCAAATGCAGGAAGCTGTAGACGAAATACGCAGTGCGGCACGCCGGCAAGGATACAGTGAACGCGAAGTACTCGATCAGGGCAGTGGCTTTGATTGGTCTGCACTGACAACAGCGACGGAAAGTCTCTCTCTGTTCGGTGACAGAAGATTGCTGGAGCTACGTCTCAGCAGTGCCAAGGTCGGTACAGAAGGCAGTAAGTCTCTGAGCGCCTATTGTGAGCGTCCGGCTGAAGACACAGTGCTTTTGATTACCCTGCCGAAATTGGAGAGGGCTCAAGCAAATAGCAAGTGGCTAAAAACGATCGGGCGTGTTGGTGTCATTGTACAGATCTGGCCGGTGGAAGGACGTCGTCTGGTACCCTGGATTGAGCAGCGACTACGACGAGCTGGATTGATTCCTGAGACCGGAGTGGTTGAAATGCTTGCAGATCGGGTGGAGGGTAATCTACTCGCCGCCAGCCAGGAAATTGAAAAATTATTACTGCTGTATGGTGTAGGCATCATCAATCCCGAGCAGCTCAACGAAGCCGTCGCTGACAGCGCTAGATTTGACATCTTTGGTTTGGTCGACACACTGCTGTGCGGTGAAGTAGCGAAAGGGAGTCGTATGCTGCAGGGCCTGAAGGCAGAAGGCGTCGCACCAGCGGTTGTATTATGGGCTTTGAGCAGAGAGATTCGTAGCCTTGCTGAGATGGCATCCGCCGTTGAACACGGCGCTAGCGTGGATCAGGTTATGGCTGCTCATCACGTATGGGAAAAGCGGAAGTCAATACTACGTAAAGCACTAGGTCAACGGGCAGAGTATTGGTACAGATTGTTATCAGAATGCGCTGATGTTGACAGAGCGATCAAAGGACTATCCCATGCCGATCCCTGGTTGATAATGCAGAACCTGGCCGGGGGTATGGCTGGGTTGTCTCTCCTGTGATCTGTTGCACAACCTTGTGTAGGAATTAATAACCCACGAATGGCATTCCTGCTATTTGTGACTTACTTCAACCATTTTATTGTTCTGTCGTTGTCTCATCAGTCACCGGAGCTCTCATTCAGAGGGCTTTGGATCAAAAAATCATCAACAAGGAGAATATGATGAAAAAATTGACTATGAAACAAGCGCTTGTGGCTTGGGTTCTTCACCGTTGCCTGTGCGGGTGAGGATCAATTTACAAAGCTGGATGCGAATGCAGACGGTTACATCTCTGCTGAGGAATCCGTAGTAAGTGAGCAACTCTACCAAGCCTGGTCGGCTACGGATGCCAACGATGATGGCAAGATTGATGCTGCAGAATTCAGTGCATTCGAGGTAAACGCCACTAAGAGTAAATAACTGAAATAACTCTGTTTGTTATCTGATGGGCAGAGATCGTTGATCAGCAAGCGCTGATCAACGAAATCGCAAACGTATGTCCAGCAAAGAGACAAAAAAAGACCGATGGTTAAATAGGCCATTGATTACCCGGGAATTAAAGTTGTGATTTTGTGATTGAATTCACCACATTTCTTTTCCCGTAGGTGTCTCATGAAATACCGGAGGCCCGATCTTAAAAGGGCTTTTGGATCGAAACACTATTAAAAAATCCGTTAAGGAGAACATGATGAAAAAGAAAACTTTACAACAAGCTGCAGTAGCTCTGGCGGCAGCAGGATTCTTTACCGCAGTGGTTGCCGGTGAGGATGTATTCAGCAAACTCGACAGGAACGCTGACGGCGCTATCTCTTCTGAAGAGGCTACTGCTAACGAAGCGCTGTATAAGGGTTGGGAAGCCGCTGATGCGAATCAGGATGGTCAGGTTGATGCAGCTGAATTCAGTGCATTCGAGACCAGCATGCCTACAGGTAAATAATTGCGGATAGGAGAGTGACCCCAAGCTATGGGGTTGCAGTACCGGCAGCCAGTTGATTCTGGCTGCCGGTTGCTACTCTAACTTTAGCCAGATGGCAATTGCTCAATTGCAACTGTGGCGGCTCACTGGAAAATATGAATGGCGCTGTTTTCAATAGTGCACTGAGTCCAAGAATCTGACGGGTCTTGCCAGGAAATACCGCTACATCGACCTCTTCCAGAAGACACTCATCACCGATTCGTACATTAGTAATTGTATATACGGGCACCAACATTTCGGCACCATTGGCTAAAGTCCCTTTCAGATCACGGATATAGCGGGGGTTTCCAGCTGCCTGCAATTCTGCCAGCGTGATTTCGTTGATGGTCATATAGCTGGAACCGGTATCGACCATGAATTCCGTGGTTGGCATATCTCCGATCTTACCCGAAATATAGAATGTACTCGCCCCTTTTGAGTGCATCGGAACGTCGAAAACAAACTGTTCTGCCCACAGCTGTCCGGCATAAATGGCTATTATCACAGCGGTTAGAAGAGGTTTGATCATCAGTATTTGCGGTGCTCATTATGGGTGTTCATCTACCTATTAGATCGGTCGGTTTGGGCTGAACTTAAATATTTTGGGTATCAATTGTTCAAATAATTCCCTGATTGCATGTGAATGAAGGTATTTCAGGCCCTTTCAGTGAAAAGGCAGGATGTGACAAATGGAGTCATTTTTTTCGATATTTGCTACAGTTAGCAGCTTGATTCACCTGTAACTTGAACCTACAGATTCAGGTTTAACCGAGACAAGTAAAAGATCATGTTCAAAGAAATTTTCGATGTCCCCGGCTATATGGAAACGCTGGGTCAGGAGGCACGTCAGGCCTCACGTATCCTGGCCAGTGCGAGCACTGCACAGAAGAACAAGGCGTTGGAGGCTATTGCTGATGACCTGGATGCAGCCAGGGGGCCGTTAATGGCTGAGAACAGACTGGATTTGCAGGCAGGAGCGGAAAAGGGGCTAGAGGCTGCCCTTTTAGATCGCCTGGAGCTGACGCCTGCTCGTATCGACAGCATGATCGAAGGATTGCGCCAGATTGCCGCTCTCTCAGATCCGATTGGTGAGATATTCGACATGAAATACCGCCCCAGCGGAATCCAGGTTGGTCGTATGCGGGTACCTTTAGGTGTGGTTGGGATCATTTATGAATCACGCCCGAATGTGACGGCTGATGCTGCAGCACTCTGTTTGAAGTCAGGTAATGCTGCCGTGTTGCGTGGTGGTAGTGAAGCCTACTATTCCAATCAGGCGATCGCCTCATCGATCCGGGCCGGGTTGAAGAAAGCAGACTTACCTGAGGCTGCTGTGCAGGTGGTCGCGACTACTGATCGATCAGCGGTCGGCCAAATGATCACCATGCCCCATGCGATTGATGTGATTATCCCACGTGGAGGTAAGGGTTTGATCGAGCGTATTAGTCAGGATGCCCGGGTGCCGGTTATCAAACACCTGGACGGAATATGTCACATCTACATCGATGACCAGGCAGCGTTGAATAAGGCCTTTGATGTGGCGATGAATGCCAAGACTCAGCGATATGGCACCTGCAATACCATGGAGACCCTGTTGGTTGCAGAAGGGATCGCCAAAGAGATATTACAGATGCTTGCCGGTGCACTGATCGAAAAGGGTGTAGAAATACGTGGTTGCGAGCGTACCCGGGAGAACATTGATGGCTGCGTTGACGCCGTGGATGCGGATTGGGATACAGAGTACCTGGCACCGATTCTCTCCATTAAAGTAGTCAACGGATTGGAGCAGGCTATCGAGCACATCAATACTCACAGCTCCCAGCATACCGATGCCATTGTGACCGAGAACTTTACCCGTGCACGCCGTTTCCTCACCGAGGTTGATTCCAGTTCGGTGATGGTCAATGCTTCCACCCGTTTTGCCGATGGCTTCGAATATGGTTTGGGTGCTGAGATCGGTATCTCTACAGACAAGTTTCATGCCCGTGGTCCGGTAGGGTTAGAGGGGCTGACATCGGTAAAATATATTGTCCTGGGCGATGGCCACATCCGTACCTAGTACTCCATCAAGGTCATATTGATGGAGTACTATTAGATCATGATAGGAATTTTTGGCGGCACATTTGATCCGATTCATATCGGCCATCTACGTACGGCTCTCGATGTGATGCAGGCGGTGGAGCTGGAAGAGGTGCGGTTTATCCCGCTGCATGGTGCAGTACATCGTGACCAGCCAGAGGTTTCTGCCGGATTGAGGTTGCAGATGGTGCAGGCTGCGATTCAGGAACAAGAGGGATTTGTTGTTGATGACAGGGAGTTACAGCGTTCAGGAGATTCCTATAGCGTTGATACGCTTACCAGCTTGTACAGGCAGTGGCCAGAAAGAACCCTATGTCTATTGATGGGGATGGATGCCTTCAACGGTTTTGCCGACTGGCGTCGCCCCAATGAGATCCTGGGGCTGGCCCATCTGATTGTGATGCATCGACCCGGACAGGAGAATCCATCAGATCCACGTGTCCGAGAAATACTCAAGTCTCGGCAGTGTTTCAGTCATGCCCGGTTACACAAACAAGCAAATGGCGCGATCTTGATGCAAACAGTCACCCAGTTGGATATATCAGCTACTCGAATACGTGCCATGCTTGCCGACGGTCAAACCCCACGTTACCTGCTTCCAGATGCTGTTCTGCAAGTGATTGAGGATAATCAGCTCTATCGAACGAGCTAAAAAAAATTCTATAATTAGGTTATGCTAGACCATAAGACCGGGTAAAATTGCCCTTCACCGGCGAACTGGTCGCAATCCTCTTGGCAACAGAAACAGGACTCAATGCAGATAGAAGAACTCAGAGACGTCGTCCTAAAGACAATGGACGACATGAAAGCAAAGGATGTGGTGGTACTGGATGTACGTGGAAAGACCAGTATTACAGACATTATGATCATCGCCAGTGGCACCTCAGATCGACATGTTAAGTCTATTGCACAGACAGTCGCTTTTCAGGCGAAGCAGGCGGGAGAGGCACCTCTTGGCAGTGAGGGGATGGAAGATGGAGAGTGGGCGTTAGTGGACCTGAATGGGGTCGTTGTGCATGTCATGCAACCTAAGGTTCGCGACTTTTATCACCTAGAAAGACTCTGGTCGATGGACGAACCTCCCGTGACTAAACATAAACTTGAATCAATCTGATTCACTGCATGGATCGGTTTGACCGGATATTTGAACTCAACCGTATCCTGCTGTCAGCCCGCTATCCGGTTTCGCGGCAGAGACTGGAGCAGGAGCTTGAGTGTTCTCGTGCCACCGTAAAGCGTCTCATTGAGGAGATGCGTCTCTTTCTCAATGCCCCTATTATTTATGACCGTAAGCTCAATGGTTATTGTTATGACCGCAATGAAGGGGAGATGTATGAGCTTCCCGGGCTTTGGTTTAATGCTTCAGAGCTACAGGCTCTACTGGCAGTCCAGCAGTTGCTCGAAGGGATGCAACCTGGTTTGCTGGATAGTCATCTGCAACCTCTGAGGCGCAAAATTGATGCATTATTGAGTCGCCAACAGAGGAACGGTGAACCAATTTCTCGTCGGATTCGCTTAGTACACGCTGCAGCCCGTCCCGCGGGCCCCCATTTTACCCTTATTGTTGGTGCCCTGGCTGGCAGATATCGCCTTAATCTGAGCTATTACAATCGATCCAGTGACAGTGTCAGTGAGCGTGTGGTCTCGCCGCAACATTTGACCCACTATCGTGATAACTGGTACCTGGATGCCTGGTGTCATCTGCGTAAGGGGTTGCGAACATTTGCCTTGGATGCAATACGTGAGGCAGAACAGTTGGATCTCCCTGCAAGGGAGGTGAGTGAAGCCGTCCTTGAAAAACATTTTACGGTTGCTTATGGAATTTTTTCCGGTAAGGCTGAAAACTTGGCTAGAGTACGTTTTACACCGCAAAGGGCTCGTTGGGTTGCAACTGAGACATGGCATCCTAAACAGCAGACTCGGTGGTTGGAGGATGGGCGCTATGAGCTGACGCTACCCTATGGCAATCCGGCGGAATTGCTGATGGACCTTTTAAAATATGGACCGGATGTGGAAGTGATATCGCCTTTTGGTCTGCGCCAGGCGATTCAGGAACGCTTACAGTCGGCATTGGATATCTACCGATAAGCTGCTTAATCGTCGGTATCAACAGAATAACCTATTCCGGCAGTCTTTGTTGAACGCCTGGAAGTAGTATTCAAACTATTGTGAATCGTATTTTTTAAATGAGCGAATAGACGGTTTGAATGGATGATAGAAATAGCGAATAAGTCTATCTGTTGAATTGACGTGTTCTGTGCCGAGTTTCGAAAAATGACGGATTCTCTACAGAAGAACCCGTCATTTCCCACCTTTAGAGAGTTATCCTAGCACTTCTTTTTCAACTCTTTGAAACGCTTTATCGCCTTTTTGCGCTGGGTATGAATAATCTTCACATCTGTGGAAAGGCGCTTGCGTTTAACACTGTCTTTTTCACTCGCCAGCTTATCTTTAGCGATCCTTTCCTGCTTTTTCAATTGCTTTAAGAGGTCCGAGATGCGATCGCACTTAGCCCGATCTTTTTTCTTGCCTGCATCAAGCAGGTTTAATAGTTTTTTTACGATTTTCTCTGGTGGGGGCATGGTAGCTGCTACCTCTTCGTTATCTATTTGGCTCGTGACTGCTCTTCGGCTTCTACTTCTTCGATGATCTCTTCCAACTCTTCTTCGTTCAGGGCAATATCCCGTTCTGCTTCTCTGAGATCAAGAGCGCGAGCCGCAAACAGGATCTCCGCCATATCGATCAGGTTTTTGGAAATGTCGAAGGTATAAGCACTGTCATTCATTATCGATGTCGCCATCTCCTCGGTAATCAGGTTTTCACGAATTAAGTGGTCGAGGGATCCATTGGCAACCACATCGATCTCTTCGATCTCCGCTTTCAGGCCATCCAGGTTGAGGATGGTTATGTTGTTCGGGTCTTCAGATTGTTCCCGTAGATCACCAAGTTCACGCAGGATATTACCGATTTGCAGCCTGAATTTGTTATATTCAGCGCGAATATGCTCATTATCAGAAACCATATAGGTTGCCAGGTTCTTGCGCAAGTGTTTCACATCTTTCAACGCTTCAACAATGTAGCGGCCGGCGAGTCGTAATGAGTAGAGATCTTCCGAATAGTCCGAGGTGATCTGGGTCTGTGCTTCTGAGATATAGCCGACAATCGAGCCGTACAGCACCTTGACACTCCGCCCGTAGGTTTCATCGATATCGATATCGATGACCTTGTGAGGTTGCTGTACCATTGCTGCCAGGTCAGTTGTGGAGAAAATATCATGGCGATGCAGACTGACACCGTGAGCAATGATCTCCAGGGCATTGTCGTAGAGGTGCAGGGTCTCTTTTCGCACCGATTCCATCGCGGTATCGGGAAATTCCATGGTTGCTTCGGAGAGGTACTTGGGCTCCACCACAGAAACCTCTTTTGCCCGTAGCATGTTTTCCAGTGTAGTGACCAGCTTGCCGATCATCGGTGTCATGACCAGCACGCCGGTAATATTGAACAGGGTATGGAATACGGCTAGTTTCAGGGTGTAGTCGTCATCGGCAATACCGACCAAGGCGCTGATACCCTCCACTCCCCAGAGGAACTGTTTAATAAAGAGAATCGCAATAACGCCGGTAGTGACGTTGAAAATAAGATGTGCACCGGCCAGCCGTTTACCCTCCACGTTGGCGCTGAGGGAGCCGAGAATGGCCGTGATACAGGTTCCCACATTGGCCCCTATCGCCAAGGCCAGGGCGTTATCATAGGTGACCTGGCCCGCCGCAAGACCGGTCAGAATCAATACCAGTGTGGCGTGGCTTGACTGCATCACCACCGTGGCAAAGATACCGATACCGGCGAAGAGAAACAGTCCCGGATACCCTGCAACCGCAAATTCAGTGAGATCGATGGTGGACTTAAATGCCTCAAAGCCCTCCTTCATGTGGTGAATGCCTAGAAATAGAAAGCCAAGACCGGCGAGGATGTAACCAAACCCTTTATATGTATTGGATTTCTGGAATACCAGAATGATGCCGAATACCAGCATTGGCATGGCATAGGCCGAGATTTTTACCTTCAACCCAAGTCCGGCTATTAGCCAGGCACCGGTTGTTGTACCGATGTTTGCACCAAAGATGATCCCGATACCGGCTGCCAGGGAGATCAGTCCGGCACTGAGAAAGGAGATGGTGATGACCGAAACCAGAGAGCTGGACTGCATCACCGTGGTGCTGACGATGCCAAAACTCAAACTCTTCCAGTATCGATTGGTGCTATTGCGAAGGATACGCTCCAATGTACCGCCTGTGAAGGCCTTGAAACCCTCCTCCAGGGAGAGCATGCCGAACAGGAAGATGGCAACACCTGCAGCAATTTCCTTAAAGTCGGGGCTGATCCAAAAGCCATAGGTGAGAATGATCAGTATGCTGGGAAGTAGGATTTTTCGTATCATTTTGGGTTGTCTCAAGCCGTTTATTGAAGCCACAATAATTATTGGGCGAAAATAGCCACCCTTTACTTCAAAATGAATGAAGCAAGACTTCGTACTCCCTACAGGGTGGGTGAAGGTGTTTTTTCGTCTTTTTTATTACAGTGGGTTGACTGCCGTCAGCAAACTGTCATAGAACTGTAATAATTATACGCTAGGCGTTGTAATCTTGGCCAATAAGTCTGTAACCAATAAGCCTGAACCGATTGTAGAGTATACTGTAGCGTCTTAACGGGATGGGTATTTTGCCAGGGTGGGTGTTTTCGGGAAGGGTTCTTTAGGTCCCTGTCATGCAAACCAATTCGGTTCCGGCAAGGCCTCTTTGACCTTGTCATTTAAAAAAAGAAAACGGGTTTTTGTTGATATCTCTGTTTCAGGTGGGTTTGGGTGTGAATTCCCTAACTGCAAGCCCTGTTTTTAGCCTATGATGTAGTGGATTACAGTTCAGGCTACCAGAGCAGCTTCATCAATTCAGCAGTAAGACCCTTCACTATGGCGACTAGTGTAGTGCGCTACACTAGTAACCAATTCGGAATATTTGATGGAAGAGCTGAGAACACTTTTCGATCCCCTTGGGCTCGGAGACTTAAACTGGGAATTGCTGTTGCGTGGTGCCTTACAGGTGTTTCTGCTCACTTCATCCGCCGTCTTCTCTGGCTCAGAGACAGCACTCTTCTCTCTCAGTCGGATCGATCTACAGAAACTAAGACACAGTAGGGATAAGCACTCAGAGAATATCCACGCTATGCTGGATGAGCCGCGACGCCTGATCATCTCGATCCTGTGCGGCAATGAACTGGTCAATATCGCTTCGGCCGCCAATATGGCGGCAATCCTGTTGTTAGTGTTCGGCGAGGCGGATGTTGGCTGGTTCAATATCCTTATCATGGTGCCGTTGTTGCTATTGATCGGTGAGGTTACTCCGAAGACGATCGCTGTGAGCTTTCCGGTGAAGTTCGCCACCCGGGTGACGGCGCGAATATTACCGAGATGGATTGTTTTTATCACCCCACTGAGGGAAGCGGTCAGGGTCGTGGCTGACCGGATTACCACACTGGTAGTGGGCGAGGCGGTCAGTCGGGAGAATATCCTGCATGCCGACGAATTACGCACACTCCTTGAGGAAGGTGAAGAGAGCGGTGTAATTGAGGCTACTGAGCGGGTGTTGATCGATAATGTGCTTGAGGCCTCCGAGACCGATATATCGCGCATCATGCCCCCCGGGCCACGCATTCTCTTTCTGGATGCGAGTCTGCCTGTGCCGGAATTGATCGAGACATTCCGAAGCTATCGTCACCCCAGGATTCCTGTCTATCAAGGGCATTGGGACAATGTCATCGGTTTTATCCATTCCGAAGATATTCTGCGTCTTGTCAGGGGGGGGTGATCTGGAGCAGGTGACTTTGGAGATGATCATCAAACCGGCCCATTTCGTGCCACCGACCAAAAAGGTAGACGAGATGTTCGACTATTTCCAGGCCCATAATACGCGCATTGCCATCGTGTTGGGAGAGTATGGAGAGGTGCTTGGTATCGTCACCATGAAGGATGTATTGACCTTCATCTTCGGGGAGATCAGCGGGAAGATGGCGGGTCTGGAGTATTACCAGGAAGAGGACGAGAACAGCTATATCGTGCCGGGTGATATGCGATTGACCGATTTCTATAATCTCACCAATTTCGATATTGAAGATCCGGTGATGGCAACCATTGGCGGGGTGGTGTTTCGGCTCTTCGACCGATTGCCACAGGAAGGGGACGCAATCAGAAACGAGGGTTATGAGTTTATCGTCAAGGAAGTGACAGGCTTGCGTATCAGCATGGTGCAGGTGCGTAAAAGCCTGGCCAGTGATGAGGAGCCTATACTGCCCGAAGAGGAGGCCGAAGAACAGGTAGTAACGATGGATGAGGGAGAGGAGGAGATTACGGATGCGGGAGAGGGAGAGGTAGAGATTACTGAAGCGGATGAGAGAAACATAGATGAGACGCAATCAGAGGAGGTGAAGGATGGACTGGAGCGTTGAGCTACTGATTATCATCGTTTTTCTCCTGCTGAAGGCGTTCTTCTCCGGATCAGAGATCGCTATGGTCAATTCCGACAAGCTTAAATTGCGACATCAGGCAAAGCTTGGCAATCGGGGTGCTAATTTGGTTCTGAAATTGTTTAAAACACCGGATGTTATTCTGGGTACAACCCTGGTAGGGACCAATATTGCTACAGTCACCATCTCCACTCTCGGTGCGCTGGTCTGCATCGATCTGTTTGGCGCAACGGGTGACTTGATCTCGGTGATCATCTTGACCCCCATCCTTCTGATCTTAGGCGAGGTAGTACCGAAGAGTGTATTCCAGCAGGAAGCATACAGCCTGGTCAGCCGATTGATCTATATCCTGCGTTTCTTCTCCTATGTCTTCTATCCGGTCATATTTATCTTCAGCCGTGTCGCGAGATTGGCGACTCGGATTGTGGGTGGCGGTACGGTACCGCAAAACATGTTTATTACCCGTGAGGAACTGCGGGTACTGCTGGACGTATCGGAATCGACCTCAGATCCCCAGACCATCGATCGTAAGCGAATCCGGCGGATTATCCGCTTTGCCGATACCACAGTTGGAGAAGCGATGATTCCGCTGCCGGATGTGGTGGGCTTCAATGAAGTACGGAATATGAAAGAGACGATTCGCCTGGTGATAAAGCACGGTTACAATCGATTGCCGGTCTACCGAGGCAATATCACCAACGTAAAAGGGATTCTAACCTTGGATACCTTTGATGCAGCCGGATCTTGAAGATCAATCAATGTCTGATTACGTCAGCCCGGTGCTCTATCTATCGCCGCGACAGACCATTGATCGTGCCCTGCCCATGTTGCAGGCAAGAAAGGACCATTTGGCGGTGGTGGTGGATGAATTTGGTTCAGCAATAGGCATTCTGACCATGGAGGATGTGTTCGAAGAGGTGGTGGGTGAGATCGATGTGGGCTACGATTTCGATGAGTATCAGCCAAAGCGTCGTACCTACATTGAGCATGAGGATGAAAACACGCATTTGGCGAGCGGTCGAACACCCATCTCTGAAATTAATGACATTCTACATGTGGAGTTTCCGGTGGAGGAGGCGTTGACCGGATTGTCAGTCGTTTGCGGCATATACCCAAGGAAGGTGATGCAATAGAGGAGCAGGGTCACCGTTTAACCGTGATAGAGGCTGATGAGCGTTCCGTTGTAAAAGTGAGAATAGAACGACTATTGGGGTGATTTCTTCTACTCTTGAATATTAATAATTTGGTAGAGGAGTGTGGTTATGGCTGATAAAGCAGCTAAAAAACCGATCTTGGTGCCGATTGACTTTTCAGCAGCTTCGGAGGCCGCTTTACTTAAGGCGTGTGATCTGGCTGATTGTCTCAATGTGCCCGTAGTTATTTCACATGTCGTACATGATCCTGGAGAGATGCCGGGATACTATTCTGCCATGGTAAAAAAGAAGAAATTTGGCAGGATGCAGGATGCTGCCAAGGTGATGCTGGATGAGTTTGTACATGCCTTTCGCAAAAGACATTCAGGAAAAAGAGTCCTAAAAAAGGCCGAGCGAATGTTGGTTATCGGTCTGCCTGCCACACGGATTCTGCAGGTAGCGGATAAAATCAATGCCACCATGGTTGTAATGGGTAGCAAGGGAGATACAGGACTTAAGCACTTAATGCTGGGTTCAGTTGCCGAGCGGGTGGTGCAGATCTGTCCTGTGCCCGTCTTGGTCGTTAAGGCCAAACCCTACGATGAGAAATAACGCCATGTTCCTCAATAAACTTATACAAAATGCTGATTTCAATCCTAAACAGATTCTGATTTTAATCCTTGGTGTGATAGCAACGCTCCTGGTATTTCCCGTTTTCGCCGATGGTGGGACAGAGAAGGGAATTGAATGGGGTGTGATGGGTATGAAGCTGTTCGGTGGTCTTGCTCTTTTTCTGTTTGGTATGGAGCAGATGGCAGACGCCCTAAAAGCAGTGGCTGGTGAACGTATGAAGGGTATTCTGGCGAAGCTGACCAGCAACCGTTTCATGGGGGCCGCTACTGGCGCTTTCGTAACGGCTGTCATTCAATCATCATCCGTGACAACGGTATTGGTGGTTGGGTTTATCACAGCCGGTTTAATGTCTTTCTCCCAGTCAATCGGTGTCATTATGGGGGCCAATATCGGCACCACCATTACTGCCCAGATCGTTGCATTCAAAGTGACCAAGGCAGCGCTGCTGATGATCGGTGTAGGTTTCAGCATGCTGTTTGCGTCCAAGCAGGATCGGATCAAGCACTATGGCTCCATGTTGATGGGGTTGGGGCTGGTCTTTTTTGGTATGAGCGTCATGAGTGACGCAATGAAACCACTGCGTACCTACCAGCCATTCCTGGACTTGATGATCAGTATGGAAAATCCATTGATTGGCATTATGGTGGCAGCCGGGTTTACAGGTCTTATACAGTCATCGTCGGCCACCACGGGTATCGTCATCGTTATGGCCAGTCAGGGCTTTATTACGCTTCCTGCAGGCATTGCGCTGGCATTTGGCACCAATGTCGGTACCTGCGTTACAGCAATGCTGGCATCGATAGGCAAACCGCGAGAAGCGGTGCGCGCAGCGATGGTGCATGTAATTTTCAATATAGCAGGTGTACTGGTTTGGTTGATGTTCATTCCTCAGTTGGCTGAATTCGTGACATCGTTTTCACCCACCCATCCTGAACTCTCGGGGATCGAGAGATTGGGTGCAGAGACACCGCGCCAGATCGCCAATGCGCATACCATCTTCAATATAGCGAACACCCTTATTCTTATCTGGTTCACCGCCCAGCTGGCCCGTGTGGTGGAGTGGTTGATTCCGGATCGTCTCTTGGAAGAAGAGGGATTGGCGGTCAGTGCCAAATACCTTGACGACGAGCTGCTCTCCACACCTTCACTGGCATTGGATAGGGTTCGACTCGAAGTGTTGCATATGGGGGAGAAGGTGCAGGAGATGTTGAACCGGATCATGCCTGCGATCCTGACAGGTGACCGTAAATCACTGGATGGTGTTGCCCAACTCGATGATGAGGTGGATATCCTCTACGAGCAGATCATTGATTATTTAGGCAAGATAAGCAAGCAGTCGATGACAGACAGACAGACAGCAGAGTTTCTGGCACTGATGGAAGCGGTCGGCGATCTGGAAAATATCGGTGACACAATAGAAACGAATATGGTTGCACTCGGCCATGAGCGTATTGATCACGGTTTTTCTATCAGCGAGCCCACTAAAGAGGTCCTTAATGGATTTCACAAGGTGGTAAGAAAAGCGGTGGATGGTGCCGTACAAGCCGTCTCTCAACTCAATTCAGAGGTAGCACAATCTGTTATCGCAATGAAAAATGAAATCAATAAAATGGCTAATTCGGCTGCTGTGCATCAGGCATCGAGACTGGTCGCAGAAGAGCCCAATCGTATTGCAGCCTACACCACAGAGGTGGATATCATCGAAAAGCAGAAACGCATCTATTATTTTGCGAAGCGAATGGCTAAAAGTGTGATACCACCAGAGGAGATCGATGAGGAATAATCCCGGAGTTACCAATCTCTACTCTATCTGATCGACCGTTAGCAGAGTCTGGAATTGCTATTTGTGGAAGCTGCTGACAGCATAAATTGTAGTCTATGAAACTAGAGAAGTTGCTACACAAATTAAGAGAATATTTCAATAAAGGTAAAGAGCAAAGCCCGACAAAACTCGATAAAATTGATGAGCTGCTGCTGCAGCTCAGAGGAAAAAAACAGCATTTGAAACGACGCTTGGAGAAGGAGAAGCGCGGTTGCAAGCGTAAAAGATTAAAAGCGGAAGTGACAATCGTAGAGATCCAGTTAAAAAAAGGGAGAAAATGCAGAGATAAACTGGTACTCCTGTTAGGAGGTGACTAACTCATCAACTAGCCGGGTAACACTTACTGGGTCGCCAGTGGTTTCTCCGCTATTGCTCAGAGAGTGAATTGACATAATCCAATAATGGCTCTACCGGGTATTTTAGCGGGTACATTTTATTGCCAATCAGGGTCATTACTCCGATCCTGTCGTTATTGCCGCCATAAACAACATAGTGGTCTTCGATTTCAGCGACATTAACCCATAACGTATCATCCATGGTAATCGGCGTATGGCCAACGATCATGGGTGTGTCTGCAGGTAGATCAAATACTTTACGGAATCGTTTCACATCACCCTTGGTGTAACCGCCAGGACGACTTGCTTTTTGCAGACGGTTTTGGTTTAGCTCCTTTATCAATCCGCCATTTCTTTTAATATTGACCAGCATCTCCAGCTTGATCTTTGAGGTGGGGGGGGCTGCATGACAGCAGATCATCTTTTCTGAATAGGCAACATATGGAAGTAAATGATAAAATCGTTCCATCTCTTTGAGGTACTCCTTTCCTCGAGACTTATTCAATGCTTTTTTCCATAACAGCCCCTGCGCCACGCCACCTTTTGCGATCTCATCGGAAAAGCCATCATGATTTCCGCGCAGATAGAAGACCTGTTGCGGGAAGAGTTGTTTGAGTTTCAAGATGACATCCATGATCAAGATGGAACTGTCCATCTCGTGGTATCTGTCCTCCTCTTCACTATGCACTGCATCTCCAAGGATTATCAGGCAGGCTGTACCCTGTTCCAATTCTTCGAGAAAACCATTCTGGCTCAATACAACCAGCAGATTGTCCAGCTTGCCGTGGAGGTCGCCGATAATGAATGGTTTCATCTCACTCGGCAGTTTGATTACCCCACCTGGATTGTCATCCTTGTCCTTTTCGCGAAAGGCTTCATCTTGCAGGATTTTGTTAACATCCTGGAGCAGGGTTAGGGCCTTTTTATCCGAGAGGGCAGTGATCTCTCCACCGTAAAGCTTGGCCAGGCGTTTTAGTTTTTTGCGTCGCCATGTGGCAACTTTCATCATCTTCTTCTCTTTCAGAAGTGGCGACATGCAGCTTCCGGAATTAGGTGAATAGTCGCGAAAGGTAAGATTGCCATCCTCATTGCTTATGGAGAAAACGAAATCAGAAAAATTGGTCTGCATCTTCAGGAAATCCTTTTGACGCGCTTTGTCTTGACTACCAATAACCAGTTTTTCACCATCATCAACCCGGAAAAAACCACTGACCTCCGAATAGTAGTGTTCAGGGTCAAATACGATAAAACTATATGATGTGCAGTTGTTATCTATCGCATTGGTCAGGCTCTCGGGATAGAGATGAAGCGCCTTGCCATCAGGTGGGAGATTGATCTGCAGAGGGTAGCAATGAATCGGTACCTTAACTTTTGACCCGTGCAGGTGGTATGACTCCTTGAGATCAACCTCTTCGCACTGGGACAGGCCAGAGAATGCGCTCTTGATCAGCTTGATAAGGCTCTTTTTGCTTTTCAATCCCGTTTGATTCATGTTTTATCGCTCTAATCGATAATCTGCAGTGGGATGCCATCCGTGCCTTCACGGATATAGATACTGATGTCCTGTTGGTGAAGATAGCTCGCTATCTGTCTGTAGACTGACAATTGTCGTTCAATTCGCTCCAGGTTGACGGCTTCATCCACATGATGGGTGCCCAGTTCAGCTCTTTTGATCCGTTGTCTAAGCAGAGATTCTGGGTTGGGTAGAATGAATTCAAAAATATATCGCTCCCTCCAGTTAACAGAGAAGAAGAAACGCTTGGGTGGTGGAAGGATAATACGACTAAGATCCAGTTCCAGGGGTGGGGACGCCTCTATCCAGGCCTTCTCAAACACCGCCAATGCTTTTTTTTTCCCTTTGAAAGGGAATCCGAGGTGTATCTCCCGCGGGCGAAGTGAGAGGCTTTGAGCTGTCCACCATCTATTCAGAGAGAGATCGATATAACCCTCTTCTGACCAGCCACCAAGATTTCGTATCATAGTGCTCTTGCCGGCTCCTGGTGGTCCAGTGATCAACAGTTGCCGAAATGAGACGAATTCCGGAAAGGTTATGCCTTTGATTTTTTTTAGTGTATCAAAGGGTTGTGTTTTCAATTGGTCCATTTTATCTATATTTATCGGGTAAATCCTGGCATTTACAAAGGATGTGAATATAAAGTGTCTAAAAAAGGAAAAGCCCCTTTTGGGGGCTTTTCCCTGCCTATGCGATGCGCTATCAGCTGAAAATGCCTTTCAGCATAAAGAAGAAGATTGCAGCTAAAATGCCACCTGCCGGTAGCGTGATCAACCATGAAACCACAATATTGCCAATGACACGCAGATCAATGGCACCCACACCACGGGCCAGGCCCACGCCCATGACGCAGCCGACAGCAATCTGGGTGGTGGAGACCGGCAGACCGGTTTTAGATGCAATGACCACAGTGGTAGCAGCTGCCAAGGTGGCGCAGTAGCCACGGGTCGGGGTCAGTTCGGTAATCTTGGTGCCTATGGTCTGCATGACCTTGTATCCCATTGTAGCGAGACCGACAACGATGCCTGTACCACCCACTAAGAGTACCCAGATCGGAAGACCGGAACTCTGACCCACTTCGCCGCCACTCTCTACAAGCGAAAGCACGGCTGCCATCGGGCCGATACCGTTGGCTACGTCATTGGAGCCATGGGCAAAGGCCATTGCGCAGGCGGTGAAGACCATCAGTGGGGTAAAAACCTTCTCCACGCTGGCATAGTGGAAATCCTTGTCGGCCTCATCATCGACCTCGACTTTATTGATCATCATCTTTCCGATGATGGCAACGACAATACCGAATACTGTAGCGACCACCAGGCTTTCAACCATGTTGAGTTCCAGCTTCAGGTGCTTCAGACCCTTGAAGAGGGTAACCAATGAGACGATCCAGCCCACCAGGAAGACATACAATGGAGCCCAGGTTTTCGCTTTTGTGAAGGGACTGTCCGTGTTTAGAATCAGCTTCCGAATACTGATCATCAACAGCAGTGCAATCACACCGCCTACCAACGGGGAGACGATCCAGCTGGCGACGATACTGGCGATTTTACCCCAATTGACAGCATCCACACCGATACCGACTACGGCAAAGCCGACAATGGCACCGACGATGGAATGTGTGGTGGAGACGGGCCAGCCACGGGTTGAAGCAAACATCAACCAGATCGCGGATGCCAGCAGTGCCGACAACATACCGTAGATCAGCAGTTCCGGATTGCCGGTGATGCTACTGGGGTCGATTATCCCCTTTCGAATCGTTTTGGTGACCGAACCACCGGCGATAAAGGCGCCAGTAAATTCAAAGATAGCCGCGATAATAATCGCTTGTTTAACAGTGATCGCGCCGGAGCCAACCGACGTGCCCATGGCGTTTGCCACGTCATTGGCACCGATACCCCAGCTCATATAGAGGCCGAAGATGATGGCCAACGCAATAAAGACTGTACCCCATTCACTAATGATTTCCACTTTGGAATCCTCGCTGTTCTTTCTAGTCCGTAGTCGCGCTAAACAGTTAGGCGCTCATACGTTTGGTTGATTCTTGAGACCCATGATCAGAATTCCGGATTAACGGCGCTCCGGTTCTCTCTTTAGCGTGCAATCAGCAGTCGCATGCGGTCACCCACCTTCTCTGCATAATCAGCAAGATCGCCGATCCATTGGATCATCTGATACCAGAACATCACGGAGACAGGGTTCATGGAGTCTTCCTGGGCGAATAGGCTACGAGCCAGAGCCATGCCCATATCGTCGGTTTCATCCTCAACCTTTCCGAGTACCTCCACCATCTCTTCGACCTTATTCGCCTGATTCCCCTTGAATCCCATTTCGATCAGTTCGTCCAGTTCTTCGATAATAGAGGCAGCCTGGTTGCAGGTGTCTACACAGCGTTGAACGAAGGCCTGCAGGGGCTCACTCATATCTTTAGGTACAGACATGTCGCGCTCCATCATCAGGCCTGCGATATCCTGAGCTGTATCGGCGATGCTGTCCTGCATCTCCAGCAGCTCAAGCAGGTCTCTACGGTCGACGGGCATAAACAGACTTTTTGGGAGACGTGCCCGGATGTCGTTTTCGATTTGATCCGCATCGTGTTCAAGGGAGAAGATTTTCTCTTTGGCTGCCTTCAGCTGTTCCTGATTCCCTGCGATAAGCGCCTCAAACAGACCGGGAACCTCGGCGATACACTCTTTGACTATCCCCATATGTACCTGCAGGGGTTTAAATGGGGAGCTTCCCAGAAGGGAGGCAATGGGATTGGATGGTCGCATAAAGTCTTCCTCTTTTTGTGTCAGTTAGTATGAAAGAACCGCCTTACCGGCAAACACAACAGCATTGCCTCACCGGAAAAACCGATAGAATCGAAAATCACCAGGAAACTGGGTCTCTGATATGTGTATAGTCTTTTTTTTCTGACTTTTTTGGGGTTTGCGAGAAATTATCGGCTTCCATTGAGAAGCAGATGGCCCCCATCAATACAAACTCCTCCTCAAAGCCAAATAGCGGCTTGATGAGATCAGTTTTTTTTACATTAGAATCCTATAATGATTCTAAATGAAATGCCTTGATCCTTGTCATCAAACTGTCTTAAATGTGTCATGTTCTAAGGGAATTTCTGTGCCTTGCAGGCATGTAATCGGGTATTGTCCTGGCTGAAGCAGTAGACTCAACTTGTTGGTACAACAAGTTCAGCAACAATGTCAGTTTTTAGTAACCTAAATATCTATGGTCAGCAGCATACGTCGTAAACCGGATACACAAACTGCGATGCGGCAACTCATCGAGCAGGTGCGTCGTGAGATCCCGTTTGACTTAACGGAAGAGGCGATGTGTGGTGACTCCTGTCAGGGCTGCTCCAGTAAACTGCTTATCTATCTTGAGGCAGAGCTGGACGAGTGGGAGATCAAGCTGGCGAATGGGAGTGTACCGGATTTTGGTGATATCAGTAGTCTGGCGAAAAAAAGCAAAAAAATAGCCCAGGTACTGTTGGAAAATGGTCTGCTTGGCTAATGTTCCCCTTTCTGTTCGAGCATGAGCCAGAAATATGAATCCATATTATCTTGATATTTTGAGGATTATTAAGGTGCCAGGGTACATTTTAAAAATTTCCTGATGATTCCTTTCTTACTTCAACATAGATAACGGCAGTAATCTTTAGCGCAATCTGCCTCATATTCAGCTTTTGTTCAGCCAGGCCTCCTTAAGCACAACTAATGGAGGCTTTCAATGAATCACAAAGCACTACTTTTTGGAACAATCCTTTCTGTTTCGATGGCGGTAGCTGCGCCTGTGCAGGCTCATGATGACTATGACTACCCTTATGGTCTTCTTGGTGGTCTGTTTCTCGGGTTGCAACTAAATCACCACCATGGTCATGGTAATCATTATCGTCATGGTGATCGTCAATATCGCCATAGGGAGTATCGACGTAGCGATAGCCATGGTTATCGACATCGTGACAAGCATAGACGTGGTCATGGCAAGCATAGACGTGGTCATGACAGGGACAGGCGAAGACATCGTCGTGATCATCGGGATTGAGTAGGAGGTTTATCATGCAGCGGTATAGCCTAACAAAATGGATTTCCCAAAGTGTGGCATGTTTGTTGATGTTGGCACTGGGCGGGACTGTGCTAGCGGCCGAGGAGGTCTTGCCTTTGACTCAGTCGGTGGCGGGGCCAGTTGCCGCTCAGGAGGCGGTAGAGCGATCAGAGCAGCTTGATCAGGCTGATGTGGATGAGCATAAGGCATTCGTCATCACAGGTAGCCGTATACAGGCGACTGCGCAACGTTCATTTGCTGCCCATGCTACAGGACATGACTTCTCTATCTTTGATGCGCAAACGGCGATCAGTCGAGATGATGACGATGATGGTTACTATCATCGCTTGAAGGTGACTTTTGATGCCGATGTGTCTGGTGATGAAGCGTGGGTCTATGCCAAGCTGTACCTCAGTCTGGAAGGCGGGCCATGGAACCACTATTTTACTACTGATGACTTCCCAATTGCGGGAGAGACAACGGAAGATGATTATGAGGTGGTTACGCGCTTACTGGATGGATATCCCACTGGCTATTACGATGTATTGATAGAACTCTATGATGCGGATGATGAGCTTCTGGTCGTCAATTATGGCCCCTACGATGACATCGACCTGTCGGTGTTGCCGATGGAAGATAGTTTTCGGGATGACTATGATGACTATGGTGGTGGTGGAGCGTTTGGGTTGGGATTGGTTCTTATCGGTTTGCTTGGTGTTGTCGTGCGATATGCAGCTTGGTGGAAAGAGAGTGATACGGAGTGTGTCTGATATTATATCCAGGACAGCACAAGTACTGGGGCCTGTTTACAGGTCCTACGTCAGCTTTTTAACTCAATAGTTCAGCAACTACTATTAAGATACCGTGTCATTAATGACCCGCATTAAGTATGATGCAATATCACCGCACAGGAGCTGCTGATCATGTTAAGACACTCTCTCATTCTGATTGCTGTTTATTCCCTCATGCTTATTCAGGGTTGCTCCAGCATGGAGCGGGTTGGCCAGATTATGAAGGGTCAGAAACCCACAGCGAAGGTGACGGGTGTCAAGGTGACAAGTCTGGATTTTGATGGGGTAGAGCTGGCTTTTGATGTGAACGTCACGAATCCCAACCCGGTTGGTATAGATCTGGCGGGACTCGATTATGATTTAAAATTGCTGGGTAACTCCTTTGTGAAGGGTGAACAGCCTATGGCGTTAAGTGTGGCTGCGAATGGTACAAGTCAGGTTGAGCTACCAATGCGACTAGGCTTTCGTCAGTTAATGAGCAGTTATCAGAAATTGCAGCATGCAAGTCAGGCTGCCTATCAGCTTGACCTGGGGTTGGGGTTCAATATCCCGGTACTAGGGAAAATGAAATTGCCAGTCAGTTATCAGGGAGAATTCCCTATACCAAAAATACCTGATATTAAGGTTAAAAACCTCGATATTCAAAAGCTCACGTTGAATAACGCAAAGCTGCTTTTACAGATTGAGGTAGAGAATCCAAATAACTTTTCGTTACTCCTGGATCAACTTAGCTACAACTTGAAATTGAATGGTTTCAATATCGGAAATGGCTTGCTTAGTCAGTCTGTAGACATTAAACAGGATGGACGTGGAGTGATTAATCTGCCTTTGTCAGTCGATATCATGCAGGCGGGTTTGGGACTCTACTCAGCATTGCTCGGTAATGACGGGTTGAAATATGAATTGAATGGATCAATGGCTGCTACAAGTTCGAATTCTATCCTGAGTGATATAAGGATACCTCTAAATGAGCAAGGTATAATAGAGATGAAATAGGCTGGATAACAGAGAGTGGTTCATTATGCTCTCTGAATAGCAGGCTGTGTCTATCCGTAATTAGTCGACAATGGAGTTGGTGAGGAAGTGGTTAAAAAAACCAGTTATATAGGTTAACCGCAAGCTAACTGACAGCGTTTTAGACTTATGTTAAGTTGCCGGGGGTTAATATAAAAAGGCCTCTTGTAGAGACCCTTTTTTTATCTTCGTGTGATCGGATGAGGAAACAAACTTTTTTTTCAACAATGCATAAGATGAATGCTTGCAGTCATAATTTTCTGTATAAATTAAATCTCTAACTCATATGCCAGATTAGGTGCCAACCAGCGTTCAATCTCCTCGATTGATAGTCCTTTGCGTGCAGCATAGTCACTCACTTGATCTCGATTGATCTTACCTACAGCAAAGTATCGTGACATAGGGTGGCTGAAGTAAAGGCCACTGACTGAGGCCGTGGGTACCATCGCTTTACTCTCTGTCAGCCATATACCTGTTTGCGCCTCAACCGAAAGCAATTTCCACAATATCGATTTCTCTGTGTGATCGGGACTGGCAGGGTACCCCATCGCAGGACGAATGCCTGTGTAGTTTTCCGCTATCAATTGAGGATTACTGAGAGATTCATCTTTGGCATACCCCCAATACTCTTTTCGCACCCGCTCATGCAGCCACTCAGTCAAAGCTTCTGCCAATCGATCGGCCAGTGCCTTGAGCATGATGGCATGGTAGTCGTCATGATCCCGTTCGAACGCTTTGATTTTCTCTTCAATACCAATGCCGGTGGTACAAGCGAAGGCACCAATGTAGTCGGGCTTACCGCTTTTTTCGGGGGCTATGTAGTCAGCCAGGGATTCATTGTATTTAGCCGTACCTGGCTTCCTGCTTTTCGAATCATGATGCTTATCTTGTGTGGTACCTCCAGGCTGTCGACTCTGTTTGCGCAAGTTATGCAGGATTGTAAGCACCTGCGTGCGGGTCTCGTCCTGATAGACAAGAATATCATCACCCTGGGTGTTGGCAGGAAACAGACCGACCACTGCGGTTGCACGCAGCCATTTTTCCGCAACAACACTGTCGAGCATTGCCTGAGCGTCATTGAAGAGCTTTTTTGCCTCCTCACCCTTCAGTGGATCATCGAGTATCTGCGGATAGCGTCCTTTGAGTTGCCAGGCATGAAAGAAGAAGGTCCAGTCGATATAACCGATTAATTCAGCGATAGGGATATCTTTAAGTACCAGTAGGCTGGCACAGGCCTCTCTGGACTCTGGGTCTTCTGCCAGTCGGATGTGATTTGAGTTCTCTGGTCCTGAGAAGTCTGGCAAACAAAGATTGGGTTGGAATGCCGTGAACTCGGCCCAGTTGATGAGGGTTGGGTTGGCTCTGGCCTCCTCGATAGGGATCAGGTTGCGTGCTTCGTTGACACTTGCGCGTCGTTGACGGGCACGTTCGTATTCCTCACGTATTCCGGTTACATAGCTGTCGTGTTGTTCATTGGAAAGAAGGCTCGAAGCCACGCCGACAGCACGGGAGGCATCCGCTACGTAGACGACAGGGTGATCATATTGGGGTTCGATTTTGACTGCAGTATGGGCGATAGAGGTGGTAGCGCCACCGATCAGCAGTGGTTGGGACATTCCTAACCGTTGCATCTCCTTGGCAACATGCACCATTTCATCCAGCGATGGTGTGATCAATCCGGAGAGTCCGATGATATCCACCTGTTCCTCCCGGGCCTTCTGTAAGATGGTATCGGCGGCTACCATCACACCGATATCGATAACTTCATAGTTATTACACTGGAGTACGACACCGACTATGTTCTTGCCGATATCATGTACATCGCCTTTGACTGTCGCCATCAATATTTTGCCTTGGGCTTGAGCGCCGTATTCAGCCTTCTCAGCCTCCAGGAATGGTTCTAGATAGGCAACTGCCTTCTTCATAACACGGGCAGATTTAACCACCTGGGGGAGGAACATTTTACCGGCTCCGAATAGGTCGCCGACTACATTCATGCCGCCCATCAGTGGGCCCTCGATCACTTCGAGTGTTCGCTCAACCTGCTGTCGAGCCTCTTCAGTGTCAACGTCTATAAACTCGGTAATACCTTTTACGAGTGCGTGTTCGAGACGTTTTTCTACCGACCAGGAGCGCCATGCTGCATCCTCTTTGGTGGTTACTTTAGCGTCACCGCCTTGGTATTTTGGTGCCAGTTCAACTAATCGCTCTCCTGCTTGAGGGTTCTGATTGAGTACAACCGCTTCTACCGTATCGCGAAGCTCGACAGGCAGGTCATCGTAGACCGCAAGCTGCCCCGCATTGACTATCCCCATATCCATGCCAGCCTTGATGGCATGAAAAAGAAATACGGCATGTATCGCTTCCCGCACCGGATTATTGCCGCGAAATGAGAATGAGACGTTGGAGACACCACCGGATATTAGGGAGTGGGGTAGGTGTTGTTTGATCTCACGGGTTGCTTCGATGAAGTCGACTCCATAATTATTGTGCTCCTCAATACCCGTGGCGACGGCAAACACATTGGGGTCAAAAATGATATCTTCAGCGGGAAAGCCAACGGTTTCGGTGAGCAGGCGATAGGCCCGGGTACAGATGTCTACTTTGCGTGCCTGAGTATCGGCCTGACCTTTTTCGTCAAAGGCCATCACGATGATCGCCGCACCATATCGGCGACAGAGTCTTGCCTGTTGCAAAAAGCGCTCCTCGCCCTCTTTCATTGATATGGAGTTGACGATGGGTTTACCTTGGACGCACTGCAGACCTGCCTCGATAATTGTCCACTTGGATGAGTCGATCATTACCGGCACTTTGGCAATCTCTGGTTCGCCTGCACATAGATTGAGAAAACGTCGCATGGCATCAACGCCATCGAGCATCGCCTCATCCATATTGACATCCACGATTTGAGCGCCGTTCTCAACCTGCTCACGGCAGATATCCAATGCCTCGTCGTAGGCCGCGTTGAGGATCAGACGTTTGAATCGGGCCGAGCCTGTGACATTGGCTCGTTCCCCCACATTCACGAACAGTGAATCGGGGCTGATATTGAGCGGCTCCATCCCTGATAGACGACACTGCTTTTCGATGCTTGGCAGTTGACGCGGTGGCTTGTCGGCCATTGCATTTGCAATGGCCTCTATATGTTGCGGCGTTGTGCCACAGCAGCCACCGACGATATTCAGGAAACCTGCATCGGCCCACTCTGCTATATATTCCGCCATATGTAATGCATCCATGTCATATTCACCAAATTCATTGGGCAGACCGGCATTGGGATGTGCAGAGACATGGGTATTGGCGATGCGCGACATCTCCTCGACATATTGGCGCAGCAGGTCCGGACCCAATGCGCAGTTGAGTCCAATCGATAGCGGCTGGGCGTGTTGCAGGCTGTTATAAAAGGCCTCGGTTGTTTGGCCGGAGAGCGTACGTCCGGACTGGTCGGTGATGGTACCGGAGATCATCACAGGCAGGCGGATTCGATCCTCTTCAAAGACCTGCTCACATGCGAAGACTGCGGCTTTGGCATTCAGTGTGTCGAAGATTGTCTCGATCAGCAGCATGTCGCAGCCACCTGCAATCAGACCCCTTGCTGCCTCAGCGTAGGCATCCCCCAGTTCCTGATAGGTGATGTTGCGTGCGCTAGGATCGTTGACGTCTGGGGAGATAGATGCGGTGCGGTTGGTTGGGCCAAGGACGCCGGCAACAAAGCGCGGCTTGTCAGGAGTTGAGTATTTGTCTGCAGCTTCGCGTGCCAGTCGAGCACCGGTTTCACTCATCTCATACGCCAGTGCCTGCATATCG
Source organism: Candidatus Thiodiazotropha sp. (ex Ustalcina ferruginea) (assembly GCA_025656375.1). GTDB lineage: Bacteria > Pseudomonadota > Gammaproteobacteria > Chromatiales > Chromatiaceae > Thiodiazotropha. Next base: position 27,433 of record JAHXHU010000067.1, read on the forward strand.
TAGTCAGCCATGGAGATACGGTTGGCACCGAAGGTATTTGATTCAACGATATCGGCACCAGCCTCCAAATAGGCCTCGTGGATGCTGCGTATGATTGCAGGTTGGGTCAGTACCAATAGGTCGTTGTTTCCTTTCAGGTCACTGGGCCAGATGGCGAAGCGTTCACCTCGGTAGTCCTCCTCCGATGGCTTGTGGCGTTGGATCATGGTTCCCATGGCACCATCTAGAATAAGAATGCGCTGTTGGAGAAGTGATTCGATTGGATGAACGGTTATTTGTGGGGTTGAGAGGGGCATCAAGTTACTCAGGTTTTGCGTCAAACGGTCGCCAATTATAAGGTGCTGTCAGGAGGCAGGCGAGTCATCTATGGCAGGAGAGTACTAAACTTGTTAATAATCAGAATCGTATTTTGAGGCTGGTTTCTGGTAAACAACATAGGTTAGTCTTGATAATGTCTTGATTATTCAAAGGCTTATTGATAGATAAATTATTAATGATAGGTGCATGCTGGTGTCCTATCAGGTCCAACAGAATTGGATACAAAAAAACTGTATACCGATCCTCATGAGAGATAATAAGCGTGTCAAAACAAGCATTTCTGGTCGATGATTCAAAATCCGCACGCATTGTACTCAGTAGAATGCTGAAAAAAAGTGGGTTTGATGGTGTGGAGATGGCGGTATCGGGCGAAGAGGCCTTGGAGCGGCTGAAAGAGGTGACGCCGGATGCCATTTTTGTCGATTTTTTGATGGATGGCATTGATGGTCTGGAGACAATTACAGAGATTAAAAAAGATCCCCGTTTCGATGCAACACCCATAGTCATGTGTACCGCAAACGAGGGTGATGAGTACGTGCGAGCCGCTGTGGATCACGGTGCCCTAGGTATTCTGGCGAAACCGCCCACCGACGAGAGTTTGGGTGAAATCATCGATATGATCGAGCACCATCAGCAAGAGGTTGCTGCCAGTATGGCGGCAGAGGCTGCCTCAGCAGAGCCCGAAACCATCGCAGGCGCAGAGACTGTACAAACAGCTGAACCTGTGGCTATCCAAAATGTGCTTTCCGATGAGGATGTCAGACGTATTGCCGAAGCGGTTGCAACCCAGTCGGCAGAGCGGATTGCTCGCCAAGCTGCTGAAAAGGTGGTTGAAGAAACAGTCACAGAACGCGTTAATACGACCGTACATGCCTATCTGGATGAGAAGCTTGAATCGATGGTGTCAGCCCTGGTGCAGAAAGGGTTGCAAAGCGTTGAACCTCCGACGCTGAGCGCCATGGAAGGCTGAAAGCCGAGGCGGTTAGTCCCCGGCAGCCGTGAGGCGAGACTGTAGACCCGCCGTGCCTTGCGCCAG
>JAHXHU010000264.1 GCA_025656375.1 Candidatus Thiodiazotropha sp. (ex Ustalcina ferruginea)
TAAGCCGCTACGCGACAGCGGATACCTGCCCGGGCCCTACGCCTGCCGGGGTCTACCAACCTTCGCTTCGCTCTCCAGGGTTGGTAGCGCACGCGCTACTTCTGGATCGGTAAAGGTGGCAAAGGGGATCACTGTGTAGTCTACTTTGAATCGCCGGAATACACCGAACAGGCAGTTTACGGCGGCATACCAGGCCTGATGCCCGGCTGTATGGGTAAACTGATAAGGACCGGCCACGTCACCACAGGCATAGATGGTTGGTATGGATGACCGTAGGTACTCATCCGTCTCGATGGTGCCATTGGGATTGAGTGAAACATTCAGCTCCTCAAGACCAAAACCGCTGCTATTGGGCTTACGTCCCACCGCAACCAATACTTGATCGAAAGGTACCTTTACCTGCTCATCATCATGTTCACAGATCAGACTATTCTCGCCATCCTGTTGAGTGAATTCTACCGCTTTATGTCCGACTAACAGGATGATGCCCTCCTCCCGAAAACGTTCCGTGACCATTTCAGCGACATCCTCATCCTCGCGAATCATCAGACGCGGCATCATCTCCACGATGGTAACCTGACTGCCAAAGCGGGCAAATGCTTGGGAAAGCTCACAACCAATCGGTCCTCCACCCAGCACCAACAGACGTTTCGGCAGTTCACGCAACTGCCAAAGATTATCAGAAGTCAGGTAGTCAACATTTTCTACGCCGGTTATCGGTGGAATAAAGGGTCTGGCACCGGTAGCAACAATAATATTGGGGGTTCGTAATTCAATCCCGTTGACCTCCACGCTATAGGGTGATGTGATGCGTGCTTCCCCTTCAATGACATCCACCCCGAGTCCGGTGTAGCGTTCCACAGAATCATGGGGCTCCACTTCCCTAACTACTTTCTGCACTCTTTCCATGATGTTATGAAAATCATACTTGACATCAATAGCATCAAACCCCCACTCCTTCGCACGACGACTTTGATTCAATATACGTGAGCAACGTATCAAGGCCTTGGAGGGTACACAGCCTGTATTCAGACAGTCACCCCCCATTTTGTGTTTCTCGATCAAGCTAACCTGGGACTTTACCGCAGCAGCAATATAGGAGGAGACGAGTCCAGCAGAACCACCCCCAATCACCACCAGGTTACGGTCGAACACTGCAGGACGTTCCCAACCCTTCAAGGCCTGACGCTGCTTCAATAGGGAAACCAGTTTTTTTGCCAACAGCGGGAAGACCCCCAACAACACAAATGAGCCAATCAGCCCGGGTGAGAGAATCCCTGAAGCAGATTCCAGTGTGGCAAGTTGAGTACCTGCATTAACATAGACCACAGTCCTGGCCAGCATACCGAGCTGACTGACCCAGTAGTAGGTCTAGGTACGAATGGGAGTGAGTCCCATCAACAGATTAATCACAAAGAAAGGAAACAGGGGCACAAGACGCAGGGTAAAGAGATAGAAGGCACCATCCTTCCGCATACCGTCGTTGATCGCTTTCAAACGGTCACCATAACGATTCTGTACAGGATCGCGAAGTAAGAAGCGTGCTATCAAAAAAGCCAGCGTTGCACCAATGGTCGAAGCAAATGAGACCAACAAAATGCCCCACAGCAGCCCAAAAACAGCGCCTACCGCAAGCGTCATGATTGCCGCGCCAGGCAGAGAGAGTGCGGTCACTGCAATATAGACAAGAAAGAAAACCAGTAATGCCAACACAGGCTGTGATGCTTTCCATGAGATGATGGCATCCCGCTGAGACTTAAGATAATCAAGCGTCAGGTAGCTATCCAGGTCAAATAAAAAGAAGGCAGCCACCAATAGTGCGAACACAAGGAGAACGATCAGTTTGCGGGATGTCATTCAGGCTGTTCCTTATTAAATACGATGCATTTTTGTTATAGAACTACGCTTCAGACTAGCAGATGGATTCAAATTATGAGTTGATTAAGCATGTTAGCATCGCCTCACTTGATAATCCATGGTGACATATTCTGGATTAATTGCCTTTAATTAAAACAAATCGCTAAGTGAGCCAATTTATTCAGGCTTTAGAAAGGAATATAGGGTGCGATCCAGCCGCACCGTAAAAGCCAACCACCACTCGGTGCGGCAGGGCCGCACACTACCTAGGTACCAACCGAAATCTTGGTGCTATTGTTAATCACATCACCCCAACGAAAGCCGAAAACATAGTACATAGATGTGCCCGCATGAGCCAAAAGCAGTGAAATAGAGGGATTTAAAAAGACTGACTGGATTTCAGGATAATATTTGAATAGCGACCGTCAGACGCTGGTAGTCAGGCCAATATTCACCGTTTCTAGACAAATACCAGATAGGCTACTGGAGGAATTCACAACTACGCCTCCAACCAGATACTATTTTGATTTGGGTTACGGCTTCAAGGAAACTGGCTGTTCGAGAACCGATCTCAATGGTGCCACTTCAGCCTCTACTGTACTCTTATCAGCTATATCGACGTAGGCTTGGTGAAGCTTGTCACCGTCACGATCAGAACCAGAGAAATCTATACCAAAATGTGCTTTCAACATATTCATACCGACAAGAATACGATATTGGGAAAATTGGTGGTCATACCATGTTTTGGTTTTCTCTCTCTTTGCTTCATAGACTTCATTTTCTGAATCCAGCAGATCGAGTAAAGAACGCTTACCGAGATTAAATTGCTTTGCATAGGCATCTCGGGTCTTTTCACTGGCCACTACGTGATCTTCCAGATAACTCAGTTGCTTATTGGTTACCTGATATGCAGTCCAGGAGAGTCTCATGCTTTCAGTAACCTGTCGGTATGTATTATTGCGCACCTCTTTGGCCTCATTAACCAAGTGAGCAGTTTGTCTGTTTCTCGCACGATCCTTACCTCCCGCAAAGAGATTGTAGCGCATTCGTAACATTGCGGTAACATCATCATCACGTCCCTCCACCCCGTCTAAATCATCACCATACCTTGCACCAAGCTCAAGGTCCAAGCGTGGAAGATGTACACTTTTTGATGCCTTTTGTTGGGCCATGGCTGCTGCTATATCAGCGTCTGCAGACATCAGTGTAGGATGGTTCTCAAGGGCGATGCGGATGGCTTCATCCTGGGTTGATGGTATTTTATCAATTACACCACCAACTGCCTCAAGGGATTCGGGCAATAACCCGACGGTACGTAAAAAGTTTGTTTCAGCATCCTTGAGATTGACTTCATCCGACAGCATGTTTGAGGAGGCGGATGATCGACGCCCTCTGATCTGCGCTAGATCTGAGGAGCTTCCGACGCCAGAGTTGCTTCGTAGCTCTACCTGATCGTAAATCCGCGCGTGGGCTGTCAGATTCTCTGATGATAGTGCCATCAGTTTTTTATGCAGTAACACCTGTATATATGTCTCAACTGCTTTCAATCCGAGGTTTTCGCTGGTTCCTTCTAGAATCTTCTTTTGTGCTTTTGTCCGGGCATTCTGACGTTCAACTTCGCCCTGGGTTGCAAATCCATCAAACAACATTTGTCTGAGTGTCAGATTGCCCTCTTTGCGGGTCAATGACCGCCCATCATCGCCACTGGCTCGGGTTGAGCTATTATCAGTCCGCTCATAACCAGCCGCCGCTGTCAGATCGATTGAGGGTAGATAACCGGATCTTGCTTGATCCAACTCTTCTAACCGTGACAAATGCTGGCTGGACTGGACCAAGACTTCTGGGTTTGTGTTTATTGCATTTTCAACAACAGTCCGTAGATTCAAGGCATACGAAGAACCGGCTATGGCAAACCCTACTGCCACGACTATTGCCTTAAATAAGAAATCGAAAACCATTAAATTACCCTTGATTTGATAGCTGTTTTTTTGTATTTGCCAACTAGTTAACATTGAGAATGAGTATATATCGGCATATTAGCATTTAACTTAAATACATAAGAAGAGCACTATGGGTAAATGACAATACTGATTCATATGAATGAAGATAAAAAAATAAACGGTATTACAGTATAGGTGCATGTTTTTCGAAACCCATCATCCGCAATACTTCCAATTGTACTTATTTTACTATATAAAACATATAGATACGCAAATCTATCTTATTTTTACAATATAATTGGTGTGACTCCTTGTGAATTGGAATTCATTTGTTAATTATTGTGATATATCCAGGTCACCTTCATACTGAATAAGGGCCCGTTTTGAGCCCTTATACAAGGTAGACAAGATTAGACAATCGTTACATTCACCTGGTCCTCTATCAACAAAGTCACACTATCGTCAGCATTGTTGACTTCAGCAAATTGATGGCCGTTTTGGGTGAACGTATTACCGGTTGCATGCCAATCGTTGGTCAATTCAACGTTGTCTGAAACATCGCCCAGTATTTCAAGCAGATTGTCACCATCGGTCATAGTCAGCACATCGGCAGCACTTAGATTAGAGATATCATGATCCCCTACTGTAAGATCGATTCGTTCGATATTTCTGATATTGTTGATGCCACTGAAATCGAGGTCATCATTGTCAGACACTAAAAGTGTATCGAAACCGGAATTGCCGGTGATACGTGTATCTGCTGCGTCAAAGATCAAGGTGTCATTACCACCCCCCCCTCTCAAAATGTCACTACCTATCCCACCATCGAGGACATCATCGCCGGCGTTACCTCGCAGAACATCATCGCCCTCATAGCCAGCGAGATACTCATCTGCAGCAGTTCCCCTTAAATTATCATTTGCAGCTGAGCCATCGATGCTCTGAAAACCACCGATTGTTATCGTCAATGTACCGCTTGAGATATCACCATCTTCGTCTGTAATCGTGTAGCTGAACGAATCTGTGATAGTCTGCCCAGGCGCAAGACCATCCTTCGTTGCACGATTCAATTCAAACGAATAGGCACCACTGGAATCCACTGTCAGATCACCGAATGTAGTTGAGGTGTCACCCCAGGTCACATTGCTTATCGAACCATCTCCACCCGTCAGATTAGACACACTGCCTGAAGCAACCGGCAAAGGATCCGTGGATACAATACTACCCATGATTTCGAACGGATTGACGGCCTGTTCATCAGTAAATATGGTTGTAACGATCTGTCCATTGGTATCCCTGAATCCATCGATTCTGACCTCATAATCCTGTCCACCGATAGTGATCGTAACAGCCTCTGCAGGAAGCGTAATAATATCTCGTGGGTCGGGGCCATTATTTGGCGTTTCGTCATGGTCAACCAGCACATTAAACTGGACGGTTGAAGTAACACCATTGATTACTACATCCATTTCCATGGTCAGCGTAACCTGATCCAGAATAGATGAACTGCTAAAATCGGCCAACTTGAAACTTTCACCTATTTGTATCGGGTTACCAGCCCCTGAAAATATCGGATTATCTACCAAAGTATATCCCGACTGATTTGCGCCTGGAGATACCTGTCCCCATAGCAAATTGTCGATAAATCCATCTGTATCCGTATTTAACTGGGTAACATCTCCCGGACCGTTAATGAACACAGGGTTGATCCAACCGGCGGCCAGACTCTGTACCTCAATACTGTCCACCCCGATATACATGTTGGCCGTTACATCAGTTGCTTGGGGTGAGTCATCTTCGATCTGTATGGTAAGCGGGGCAGTAGCACTGCTAGTTCCATCATCAGCAGTTACATCCACATTGAATGAAATGATATCTTCCTGGCCACTAACAGGATGATCCACTCGGTCAGACAAGGTAACGGAGTAATTGCCTGTCTGGTTGATAGTGACCCGTATGACTTCAGAGCCACCTGCAGAGCCTATTAGCGTATCTGTACCTGCACCGGTCCAACTGACAGGCTGACCATAAGAAGTCAAGCCGATCCCCGGCTCTGCAAGTGTTACTGTTAATGCATCACCATCAGGATCTGAGACAGCCATAATATCGCTATAAGTCGCACTGTCTGATGTATCTGTAGGACTACCTGATGAATCAGGCACACCATTCAGTAACCCTTCTTCAGAAACTACTGCCGTAGCTGGAGAAATAATAGGAGCATCATTATTTCCTCCTACCGTCACAGTGACCGTTGCGGTATCCGTACCACCATTGCCATCATCGATGGTGTAGGTAAAGGTATCGGTACCGTTGAAGTTTGGATTAGGTGTATAGATCGGATTGCCACTGACCGGGTCGATAGCAACCGTGCCACTCGTACCCTGTGTGACAGAGGTAACGGTTAACGTATCACCATCTGGATCACTGTCATTGGGTAGAACCGCTACCGTGACAGGAACATCTTCGTTAGTACCCACCGTGTCATCGACGGCCACTGGTGTATCATTCACACCACCAACAGTAACCGTCACGGTTGCCGTATCCGTACCACCATTGCCATCATCGATGGTATAGGTGAAGGTATCGGTGCCGTTGAAGTTCAGATTAGGTGTATAGATCGGATTGCCACTCACTGGATCTATAGCCACACTGCCGTTGGTACCCTGTGTGACAGAGGTAACGGTTAACGTATCACCATCCGGATCGCTGTCATTGGGTAGCACATCGATAGTCACAGGGACATCTTCATTGGTGCCTACTGCATCATCGACAGCCACAGGTGCATCATTCACACTACCAACAGTAACGGTTACGGTCGCGGTATCAGTACCGCCATTGCCGTCATCGATAGTGTAGGTGAAGGTATCGGTGCCATTGAAGTTGGAATTAGGCGTATAGATCGGGTTACCACTCACTGGATCGATGGTAACCGTGCCACTCGTACCCTGTGTGACAGAGGTAACGGTTAACGTATCACCATCCGGATCACTGTCATTGGGTAGCACATCGATAGTCACAGGGACATCTTCATTGGTGCCTACTGCATCATCGACGGCTACAGGTGCATCATTCACACTACCAACAGTGACGGTTACGGTCGCGGTATAGGTACCGCCATTGCCGTCATCGATGGTGTAGGTGAAGGTATCCGTGCCGTTGAAGTTGGGGTTCGGGGTATAGACCGGATTGCCACTCACTGGATCGATAGCAACTGAACCATTCGTGCCTTGAGTGACCGATGTAACGGTTAACGTATCACCATCCGGGTCACTGTCATTGGGTAGAACCGCTACCGTAACCGGTGCATCCTCATTGGTACCCACTGCATCATCGACAGCTACCGGTGCATCATTCACGCCTCCAACAGTAACGGTGACCGTTGCCGTATCCGTACCACCATTGCCATCATCGATGGTGTAGGTGAAGGTATCAGTCCCATTGAAGTTGAGATTGGGGGTATAGATCGGATTACCACTGACTGGATCAATCACCACACTGCCGTTGGTACCCTGAGTAACCGATGTGACACTCAAGGTATCGCCATCTGGATCACTGTCATTGGGCAATACATCTACAGTAATTGGATTATCTTCTGTTGTATTGATGGTGTCGTCTACTGCAATTGGCGTATCGTTAACGCCACCAACAGTAACCGTCACGGTTGCCGTATCGGTACCACCATTGCCATCATCGATGGTATAGGTGAAGGTATCGGTGCCGTTGAAGTTGGGGTTCGGGGTATAGATCGGATTGCCACTGACTGGATCGATGGCAACTGAACCATTCGTGCCTTGCGTAACCGATGTGACACTCAGTGTATCGCCATCTGGATCACTGTCATTAGGCAGGACATCTACAGTAATTGGAGTATCTTCTGTTGTATTAACGGTGTCGTCTACTGCAACCGGTGCATCATTCACGCCACCCACCGTCACAGTGACTGTTGCGGTATCCGTACCACCATTGCCATCATCGATGGTGTAGGTAAAGGTATCGGTACCGTTGAAGTTCGGATTAGGTGTATAGATCGGGTTGCCACTGACTGGATCGATGTCCACACTACCGTTGGTACCCTGTGTAACCGAAGTAACGGTTAATGTATCACCATCCGGATCGCTGTCATTGGGCAGGACATCGATAGTCACGGGGACATCTTCATTGGTGCCTACTGCATCATCGACAGCCACTGGCGCATCGTTAACACCACCGACTGTGACCGTTACCGTAGCAATGTCTGTACCGCCATTACCGTCATCGATGGTGTAGGTAAAGGTATCCGTGCCGTTGAAGTTCGGATTAGGTGTATAGATGGGATTACCGCTGACCGGATCGATGGCAACTGAACCATTCGTGCCTTGTGTAACCGATGTGACACTCAGGGTATCGCCATCCGGATCACTATCATTAGGCAGGACATCGATAGTCACAGGGACATCTTCATTGGTGCCTACCGCATCATCGACGGCCACTGGCGCATCATTCACACTACCAACAGTAACGGTTACGGTCGCGGTATCGGTACCGCCATTACCGTCATCGATGGTGTAGGTAAAGGTATCCGTGCCATTGAAGTTCGGGTTCGGGGTATAGACCGGATTGCCACTCACTGGATCGATGTCCACACTACCGTTGGTACCCTGTGTAACCGAAGTAACGGTTAATGTATCACCATCCGGATCGCTGTCATTGGGCAGGACATCGATAGTCACGGGGACATCTTCATTGGTGCCTACTGCATCATCGACAGCCACTGGCGCATCGTTAACACCACCGACTGTGACCGTTACCGTAGCAATGTCTGTACCGCCATTACCGTCATCGATGGTGTAGGTAAAGGTATCCGTGCCGTTGAAGTTCGGATTAGGTGTATAGATGGGATTACCGCTGACCGGATCGATGGCAACTGAACCATTCGTGCCTTGTGTAACCGATGTGACACTCAGGGTATCGCCATCCGGATCACTATCATTAGGCAGGACATCGATAGTCACAGGGACATCTTCATTGGTGCCTACCGCATCATCGACGGCCACTGGCGCATCATTCACGCCACCCACCGTCACAGTGACCGTTGCGGTATCCGTACCACCATTGCCATCATCGATGGTGTAGGTAAAGGTATCCGTGCCATTGAAATTCAGGTTCGGGGTATAGATCGGATTACCACTCACTGGATCGATGCTAACGGAGCCATTCGCGCCTTGAGTGACCGATGTAACGGTTAACGTATCACCATCCGGATCGCTGTCATTGGGTAGAACGGCTACCGTGACAGGCGCATCCTCATTGGTACCTACTGCATCATCGACAGCTACCGGTGCATCATTAACGCCACCCACCGTCACAGTGACCGTTGCGGTATCGGTACCACCATTGCCATCATCGATGGTGTAGGTAAAGGTATCCGTGCCATTGAAATTCAGGTTCGGGGTATAGATGGGATTGCCACTGACCGGATCGATAGCAACTGTGCCATTCGTGCCCTGTGTTACTGAAGTAACGGTTAACGTATCACCATCCTGATCGCTGTCATTAGGCAGGACGTCTACAGTAATTGGATTATCTTCTGTTGTATTGACGGTGTCGTCTACCGCAACCGGTGCATCGTTCACACCACCGACTGTCACAGTAACCGTAGCAATGTCTGTACCGCCATTACCGTCATCGATGGTGTAGGTAAAGGTATCCGTGCCATTGAAGTTGGGGTTCGGGGTATAGATCGGATTACCGCTGACCGGGTCGATGGCAACTGAACCATTCGTGCCTTGCGTAACCGATGTGACACTCAGGGTATCACCATCCGGATCACTATCATTAGGCAGGACATCGATAGTCACAGGGACATCTTCATTGGTGCCTACCGCATCATCAACAGCCACAGGTGCATCGTTCACACCACCGACTGTCACAGTAACCGTTGCGGTATCGGTACCGCCATTACCGTCATCGATGGTGTAGGTAAAGGTATCCGTGCCATTGAAATTGAGATTGGGTGTATAGATGGGATTACCACTGACTGGATCGATAGCAACTGTGCCATTCGTGCCTTGAGTGACCGATGTGACAGCTAACGTATCGCCATCCGGGTCACTGTCATTGGGTAGAACCGCTACCGTAACCGGTGCATCCTCATTGGTACCTACTGCATCATCGACAGCTACCGGTGTATCGTTAACACCACCGACAGTCACAGTGACCGTTGCGGTATCGGTACCACCATTGCCATCATCGATGGTGTAGGTAAAGGTATCCGTACCATTGAAATTTAGGTTCGGGGTATAGATGGGATTGCCACTGACCGGATCGATAGCAACTGTGCCATTCGCGCCTTGTGTGACTGAAGTAACGGTTAATGTGTCACCATCCGGATCACTGTCATTAGGCAAGACATCAATAGTTACGGGGACATCTTCATTGGTACCCACAGTGTCATCGACCGCCACAGGTGTATCGTTAACACCACCCACTGTTACTGTAACAGTCGCGGTATCGGTACCGCCGTTGCCATCATCGATGGTGTAGGTAAAGGTATCCGTACCATTGAAATTTAGGTTGGGTGTATAGACCAGATTACCACTCACTGGATCGATAGCAACTGTGCCATTGGTACCCTGTGTTACTGAAGTAACAGATAATGTGTCGCCATCCGGGTCGCTGTCATTAGGCAAGACATCAATAGTTACGGGGACGTCTTCGTTGGTGCCTACTGCATCATCGACAGCCACCGGCGCATCATTCACACCACCAACTGTAACAGTTACGGTCGCCATATCGGTACCACCATTGCCATCATCAATCGTGTAGGTAAAGGTATCCGTACCATTGAAGCTCAGGTTCGGGGTATAGATCGGATTACCGCTGACTGGATCGATGGCAACCGTGCCATTCGTACCCTGTGTCACCGAAGTAACAGTTAACGTATCACCATCCGGATCGCTGTCATTAGGCAAGACATCAATAGTTACGGGGACGTCTTCGTTGGTGCCTACTGCATCATCGACAGCTACAGGGGCATCATTCACGCCACCTACTGTGACCGTTACCGTAGCAGTGTCAGTACCACCATTGCCATCACTAATGGTGTAAGTAAAAGTATCAGTTCCAAAAAAGCCGGTATTCGGTGTATATTGAAATGATCCATTGGCAATTTGTGCGAGCGTACCATTCGCTGGCTGGGTATTGCTTGTTACGCTTAACTGATCACCTTCTGGATCAGAGTCATTCCCTAACACAGAAATTGAGACAGGTGTATCTTCCTGTGTTGATACGGAATCATTGATTGCATCGGGCGGATCATTGACCGGTGTAACATGAATAATCGTGACGGCAGTACCGCTGTTACCATCACCATCGTTGAGTGTGATATTGAGAAGACGATCCACCGTTGAAGGATCATCACTGGTATTACTGAATCTTACAGCCTGGATGGCCTGCTCATAGGTCGAGAGGGCTGCTGTTCCTGTTAATGTAACGGTGTTACCACTGACAGTTGCAGTGATGCCATTTGGCAGGCCACTCACAACCAGCACATCCGATGCCTGAGGATTGGTTAAAACAATGGTCGCACTCTCAATATTTTCATCATCAACATCGACAATAGCTACATCATTGTCCGCAATAGAGACTGCTGCACCATCTTCAATAAATGTTGTTTCATAACCATTGCCTGAAGCACTGCTATCCAAGTCGATTTCCGCAACATCATTGATACCTCGAACTTCAATGCGGGCAATGGCTATCTCACTATCGAGTTCACCGTCATTGACCGTGACATGGATGACCCGAGTCTCCCCAGATGGACTATTGCTTGTATTTTCAAAGGTGATGGCACGAATGGCATTTTGGTAGTCAACTGGTGAGCCCTCACCGGAGATAGTGATGGTATTACCTGAAACTGTGGCACTCAATCCAACAGGCAATGCGCCAAAATCGAGCACATCCCCTTGATGGGGGTTGGTCAGCGTCACTTTCGCACTCTGTAACACTGAATTGTCGACATCCGATACCAAGGTATCGATATCAGCTATAGTAATTGCAGCTCCGCCTTCGGTGAAGGTTGCGAGATAGTCATTTCCATTATCAGTAGTGTCATTGGCATCCAGATCGACAGCAGGCGGATCATTGATTGCTTGCACTGTAATTGTTGTGATTGCAGTATTACTGTCAAACTCACCATCATTGACTGTTACTTCAATAATACGTGGTGTTTCGTCGGGATTGCTGCTGGCATTAGAGAATCCAATGCTTCGAATGGCCTCAGCGTAGGCCTGCGGAGTAGCAGTACCAATCAAGGTGACTGTTATTACACCAGGAACGCTGGTATCCACTTCAACACCTGGTCCAGTTACAGCTGAAACATCCAGTTGATCACCTACTTGCGCATTGGTCAGTACTATCGTTGCGCTTTCAAGTAGAGTGTCGTCAGGATTTACAACCTGTATATCGGTATCAGCGATGGGTAATGGTCCGCCATTCTCCACATAGTGACTGAGATATCCGACCCCAATTTGAGAATTATCATCGCCATCCAAGTCAACCGACGGAAGTAGATTAATAACCTGTGACGAATCTTCTGTTTGCTCAAAAGCAAGTACTAATCCTTCCGTTTCGAATCCACTTTCAGGTGTGGTTTGATTGCCCGTTCGCTCTACTGTGACAAAACTGGTACCTTCGTTGCCGGCAATGGCTGCATCACCTGGACCGGCTGCCGGCGCTTCCTGTATAGCTGCCGGGTCTTCGCCCATTAAAATTGCTTGCTGAATTGCCTCTATGGATGCCGCATATTCAGAGGCATCTTCCGGTGATGTGGTCTGGTAGACATCGGCATCGAGGAAGCCCTGTGCATTGCGGCCCAAGGTAAAGTTTCCACCATCATTGAAAGCAATTTCAATACTACCGAGTTCACCGGTTTCGATGCGCTCATCGGCAAAGACTAGATCACCCACTTGCAGTAATCTGATGACACCATCACTGCCAGTCGCTGTTACTTCACCAATCACTTGGCGGACGAAGCCGATTACTTTTCCGGTTGCCGAAGGTGCGTTTGTTGCCATCTTTGCCTCTGCGATTCAGGTCATTCGGTGTTGAATTCTGGTGTCAGGGTTATATTCCTAACTAATCTATATGAGGATTTTCGTTGATACACTGAATTAGTGCTATTGCACCTTGGTACAATACATGTAACATTTTGTTTTTATTAGATATAACAAGGTAGAGAGACTGCTACTGCTCTACATTGATCAGCAGACCCAACTGGAGACGGTCTTTGGTTGCAGTTTTCCTGAAAATTGAACTGAGATGAGCCTTGACTGTTCGCTCTGTGATATCGAGCTTGTTCGCAATGACTTTATTACTGTCACCCGAGCCGATGAGTACTGCAATTTCTCTCTCCCGGTCGGTCAGTTTTGATAATTTTGAATCTGCTCTATTTTCTACTTCGTCATCACTGGTGTGATTCATACGGGTCAATCTGTTCATCAACTTGAACAGTAGTTTCCTTCCTACCCAGACTTCTCCCAATCGAACCAGCTCGACAGCCTTGATCAACAAGGCTTTTGAAATATAGCGATTACAGTAGCCTCTACCTCCCTGGGAGATCAGATAGAGACCCTCTATATCATTGGGTTCAGGGGAGAGGAAAATGAAGGCTACATGAGGATATTGATGACAAAGCAATTGGGGTATTTGACGGTAGTCTTCTCCAAATAGCAGCAGATCTATAAGAACGATTTCTGGCCGGTTGGCTTCCAATATCGTGGATATGGCCTCACGGTTCGATGCCGCTGATAAACTTCCAACACCACTAAGAGATTCACTCCAGCGTAATGCAATCGCTTCCTCGGCGCTGCAAATAAGGATCTTCTTAGTAATGGGAATAACCTGCCCCTTTGATCCATTATTTAAACTATTGGTAAGCATTTGATTTCGCTTGGATATATTACCCGACATCTCATCAATTCTAGGGCGTTGCACTAACTCCGCCATGTTACCGCTCTCTCAAAGCCCTGCCTTTTGCACGAAGTAGCGGTTTAAATAGATATTCAAGCACTGTCTTCTTTCCAGTAAGAATATCGATCTCCGCTTGCATGCCTGGAATAATGGGTAATGCACGTTCCTGGGTACCCAGGTCATTTTTTTCAGTCCTTACCCGTACTAAATAATAACTCTCGTCTTCCTGTTCCTCCTTGATAGTATCGGCACTGATATGCTCAACTTTACCCTCTAGCCCCCCATATACAGCGAAGTCATAAGCCGTCAGCTTAACGATTGCCATCTGCCCTGGATGCAGGAAGGCAATATCCTTTGGACCGACTTTCGCCTCGACCAGTAGAGAATCTTCCAGCGGTACAATCTCCATCAACTCCATACCTGGCTGGATGACTCCACCCAGCGTGTTGATCATGACCTGTTTGACGGTTCCTTTAACGGGTGAACGTACACCTGTCCGGGTGACCCGATCTTCTAACGCGACACTGGTCTCCTCTAACTGAGAAAGTTCGGCTTGTGCTTCGTTCAGCTCGGCATGGGCTTCGTTGCTAAAGCGAAGCTCGATCTCCGAAACCTTTTTTTCAGCCTCTTTCAGACGGGATTTCATCCGTGGACTCGCCAGCCTGGTTGCCTCAAGTTCACCCTCCAACTCACTGACCTCTTTCTCAAGCCGCAATATTTCAACTTTCGATATCGCACCGGCTTCGATCAACGGCCTCGATAGCGTCAGCTCCTTATTGACCAACTCAAGACTGCGTCCCAATCGGGAACCCTTTACCTTGAGCTCCTCGATCTCCTGGCGTATCTGTTTGACCTGTTCAGATAGGATGGCACGATTAGTATCCAACTCTTTTTGTCGTGACGTAAAAAGCGTCAGTTCCTGCTCAACCAGTTTGGGATAGTTTTCTGTCATATCCGCAGGCACCACGAATGCCTTGTTGTCGGTCTCTGCCTGTAATCGGGCAGCCTTGGCTTTCAGTGCCCAGAACTGTAACCGAGTTTCCCGGAGCGAGGATGAAAAACGTGTATCGTCGATCTGTAGGAGGATTTGTCCTTTCTCCACCGCATCACCATCATCCACAAAAAGGGCGGACAGTATCCCTCCTTCGAGATTCTGAATGACTTGTACCTGGCTGGAAGGTATCACTTTGCCGATACCTTTTGTCACCTCATCCAGTTCAGCCCAATTGGCCCAGGCTAAGGCGGCAATCATTATCAGGAATACCATCCACAAAATAATTCGACCACCACGAGGAGTCTGTACCAATAGTGCCGCAGTCGCATCATCCATGAACTCGCTGTCCCCATTCACAGCAATCGCGGGGGTAGCATGCGGGGGAGGAATCCCCTGCATTCCAGTTTCAGTTTCAGTTGTCGGCAACTGTGTAATCACACTTCCACCTGATTAAATCGAATTCGATGAAACATCACTGCCCTGTTCAATAAACGTTTCATTTTTTTGCATTTGGGTTGACGACAGTGCCGCTTGATTTACTCTGCTTCAAGGCCTCGATGACTTGCTCTTTCGGACCATCTGCTATGACTCTGCCCGCGTCAATCACGATCAGGCGATCGACCAGGTCTAGCAGCGATGTCCGATGAGTTACCAGAATCAGGGTCTTCTCCTTTGCGTAGTCCGCAAGCTTTCTCTTTAGCATGGCTTCTGTACTGTTATCCATTGAATTGCTGGGCTCATCCAGCAACAGTACAGGGGGATCGAGTAGCAATGCTCTGGCAATAGCAATTGCTTGTCGCTGACCGCCAGAAAGATGCTCACCGCGTTCACCCACCTGCATATCGAATCCATGTGGATGTTGATTGACAAACTCGGTCACACCGGCAATTTCAGCGACTTTCAGAATATCATTGTCATCAGCATAGGGGGCACCCAAAACAATATTCTCTCTGACACTGCCGTAAAAGAGCATGATGTCCTGTGGTACATAACCGATGCTACGCCGAAGATCGGCTGGGTCGATCTGGCGCAGGTCGGTACCATCGATACATACCGCGCCGGAATCAGGATCATAGAGTCCTTGGATAAGCTTTTCGATAGTAGTCTTACCGGAACCCACCTTTCCGATAATGGCCACTTTCTCACCCCACGAAACATGTAATGAGACATGATTCAATGCGACCTTTTCCTCTCCAGGATAGGCAAAGGTTATATCATCCAGCTCTATATCACCCTGAAACCGTTCTCGACTGACAAACATTTTCCCTTCCGGTCGTTCAATCGGCAGTTCCATAATACTATTGAGACTATCAAGGGCTGTCTTTGCCTGATAGTAACGTACCGTCAGATTCGCCACCTGTGCCATCGGTGCCATTGCCCTGCCCACAAGAATCACACCGGCAATCAAGGCTCCCATACTGATCTCTCCTTCTGAAATCAGATAGACGCCCAGAACCACAATCCCCACTTGGGCCACTTGCTGGAAGAAAATAGCTACATTCGTAACGGAAGCCGATAGCAGACGTGAACGAACGCCCCACTTTGCAATATGTCCAGTAAGTTGTTCCCACTTACGCTGAACAATACTCTCGGCACCAAGATGTTTGATGGTTTCTACAGCAGTCAGCGATTCAATCAGGGTTGCGCCCTTTTGTGCAGACACACGATAAGTAGCCTCAACAGATCGCCTGAGTGGGGATTGAATCAGTAATCCGTAGATAATCACCAGCGGTATACAGACCGCAGGCACAATCACCAGTGGACCGCCTACTAACCAGACAACCAATAGAAACAGCACAACAAAAGGAAGATCGACCAAAGTCACGACCGTAGCCGAAGTAATAAAGTCCCGAATGCTTTCGAATTCACGCAGATTATTGGCAAAGGAGCCAACAGAGGGAGGCCTGGCCGACATCTTGATACCCAGCACGCGCTCAAAGAGCGAAGCCGATAGTAAAATATCCGATTTCTTTCCCGCGATATCTATAAAATAGCCACGTAGCGTGCGCATGACCACATCAAATGTATAAACAATCATCACGCCAATCGCCAATACCCACAACGTCTCTATAGCGTTGTTGGGTACCACTCGGTCATAGACGTTCATGATAAACAGTGGACTTGCTAAAGCGAAACTATTGATCAGCAGCGACGACACAAGTACGTCCCTGTAAATACGCCACGACTTGACCAATGTTCCCCAAAACCAATGTCGCGAACGTAATCTCAATACCTCAGGAGATCTATCATCGAAACGGTGCTCCGCCCTGACGAAGATTGCATAGCCGGAATACTCCTGCTCCAGCGCTTCTCGACTTATCTGATGACTCCCTTCACCACTTTCAGGTTGAACAATCGTCAGCAGATCACTGCCTTTGTTGTTCTCCATAAGGATGCAACTTTGCCTGCCCTTCAGTAACAACACCGCCGGAAGAACCAGACTGCTAATTTTCTTCAACGGCCTGCGTACAACCCTGGCACTCAATTCAGCCCGTTCTGCAGCACGCAGAAAAAGCTCAGGTGTGAGGCGGTTATTCTCTAACGGCAGGCCAGCCCGCAGAGCCTCATGAGAGTACGTAGTGCCATAGAATCGGGTGAGAAACACTAAGCAGTCCAAAAGCGGATCATCGAAGACCGAACTCTCTGTGGGATGTCCCCACTCATCTTGCCAATCCTCTTCCTTCTGCTGTGCTTTAATATCTGACATAGATTGCATGTTGACGCTTGCTGAGGTTAACCTGAACGGATGGATTCAGGCTCAAGTATACGTACGACCTCGTCGATGTGTCATTCATCTCCTAATAACTGAATAAAGGACGCTCTATGCTCTATGCTAAACGCGATGATAAGGGTGAGATAGTCACACTCTCAGGCTCTGCCTCACCCGGCGCTGACGAGATAGTACAAGCTACGGATGGTGAAGTTGTCGCGTTCATTTTAAAAAACAGTTCCACATCGCTGAGCAGCAATTTCCTGAATCAGACCGATGCCGGCATGATCCGTATCGTTGAAGACCTCATTGAACTGTTAGTCAAAAAGAACCTCATCATGTTCACCGAGCTACCACAAGCCGCCCAACAAAAGATTCTTGCACGGAACCAAATTCGCTCAACATTCCAATCGGGTGATCCACTGCTTGTCGATGAAGAGGATCTCCTTTAAACGATTATCGACATATCTCTTTAATTCTTTAATATTCCGATACTTGCAGTTAACTATTTGTCAACTTAGTGTAGCCCGTTAGCCATTCGTTGCTTACCGGCCCTAGAGAGAGACATGAGGCATTTCACTCCGGTTTACCGAGAAAATAACCGTGGCCTCCTCCTAAATTGAGTTTTTGCAGAGTCTTCCAAGTTTGTGCAGTTTCTACCGCTTCTCCAATCACCTTAATCTCCAAACCATGAGCGATATCAACAAGCACCTGGATGAAAAATTGATTCTCGGTGCTATCCTGCAATTCACTGAGATAACTGCCATCGATTTTCAGGTAGTCGACTTTAATCGTCTTTAAATAACCAAATGCAGTTTGGCTTCGACCAAAATGATCCAAGGAAAACGAAGCCCCATAGCGGTTAATAAGCTTGATAAATTGCCCGACTTGTTCAAGTTGCGATACAGCACCATATTCAGGCATCTCAAAGATGAGGCGATGAGCAATGCTCTTATAAGCAGCTAGCTGCTGCTCCAACCAGTTGAGAAAAATTGTCCGCTTCAGACAAATCGGTGAAATATTGATGGCATAGGATGTTTCTTGATCAGCTTCCCTCTTTAATCGTTCGAGTACTTTTCTGATCACCATCTGGTCGATCTCCGGGGTCAGACCCAATCTATCAGCATGGGGTATAAACAGTCCCGCTGAGAGCAACTGCACCTCACCCTGCTCATCCTCCTCCCTGATTCTAACGAACACCTCATGGTGTAAAATAGACTCATCAACACAGGCATAGACCGGCTGGAACTGCAATACAATCCTATCGGACTCAAGGGCACTTTGAATAGCTGCCTGCCAATCAGAGCCCCCTCTTATACGACTTGTATCTATTTCACCTGGCATGTAGAGATGCCAGGCATTGACGCCTTCTCCCTGGGCCGTCCGCAATGACATATCCGCTTGTGACAGAAGTTCAGACAGGTTTTGACCGCCATTGAAACAGGCTAAACCAATATGTCCGACATCCTGATCATCGATACCAGTGGTTTCGTGCAATCCAGCCAGTACGGTAGACAGCGTCTCTCCTAATTTCAGTGCCTCACCTAAAGAGCGGTCCTCTACAAAAAGTGCAAAATCGGCCCCGTTAAGGTGTGCCAGATGACTTTTCGGCAGTGAGTGCGAGACTCGGTCAAGCGCCCCTGCCGCCTGCCTAAGCAGCTCATCACCGGCCTGATAACACTGACTCTCATTAATGGCCTTGAGGGATTTGAGCTGGATCAGCGCCAACACCCCGGTTGAGCACTCTTCCGGCGTATCCAAAAGGGTATTGACAGTGTTGTGAAAAAAGCGTTTATTGGTGAGATCGGTCACCGGGTTACGGGACGCCTGCCGTTGCAGTCTCTCGGCAAGTTGCTCCAGCTTCTCAATCATCTGCTTGACCTTAGAGGACATGCGGTTCATCGCCAGGACTATACGCCGCAGGTCCAGGGTTCCAGGTAACTTTTCAATGATTGGAAATTCACGATTGACGATGGCATCTGCCTGCTGTTCCACCTCCTTCAAAGGCTTGAGCACCCATCGCAGAGAGACCAGGCCAAGCAGTAATACAGTCAATGCACTGGCCAGAAACCACCAAAAGATCTCTACCGCGTTCTCCCACAGTTGACGATGAGCAAAACCGGGGTGACTCTGGACGATCACTCTACCCGCCTGTACCCAACCTGCCATGACTGTCGCCTCTCCGACCGGAGTGGAGAGTGGAAAACGCTCAATGAACCATGTGGGAACGCCTTCCAGTCTGACCTGCAACTCACGATCAATCAGTGGCTCTCCCTGCATATCCTGAATACGCACTAGGCGATAGTAGCCACGATCAAAGATCGCATCGGTCATGGCTGTAACCGTAGCGAGATCGCCATCAGCAAGGTGCTTCGAAATGGATAATCCCAATGATGTCGCTGCATCCTGTGCATGGGACGCCATCTGCGAATCCAGATAGGAACGGGTGTTTTGAACACTGATGAAAAAAGTGCCGGTAAAGACCAGAACCAACAGCGCAGTGATTAAAATGACAAGCTGTCGTGATAGTGTCATGAGCTTTTCACCCCTTTCCTATCGATTGTTTCAACCTCAATAAGTGATGGCGCTAAAGAGCAATCTTCAGTGCTGCACGACATACGTCTATTGAATTGATGAGCAGTGTTCTCATCGTTGTCAGACCGGACAACACGTAACGCCCCTCGCATTATATTCTGTCTATACATTCTATTCATACACTTTACCGCCGCACTTCTTGACGCATTCGCTTCTTCACTTCCTGCCATAAACTGAGTCGTTTGGAAGAGCCCACTTTTTTTCCTTTCCCCAAACTCTTTGCCAGCCACAGACCGTCAGCATTGAAACTATAGACTGGCGTCAGGTCCATGCGTCTACTGGCAGAGAGGAGTTGCGGATTGAGGTTATCCAATACTTTAGGGATGGCGCTAGGATTGGGGTAGTAGGTCAATACCATATGGGACTGATTTAATTCAACCGCTTTAACATACATGATACGCAGTTTTTCATCCGCCACCCCCATCTCTTTCAGGGTGAAATATTTTGCAATGGAATAATCTTCACAATCCCCCCCTTCCCGGACTAAAAGCTCCAAAGGCGTTGCCCAATAGTCCTTTTGGTCCCACAAAATGGAGTCGGATTGGTAGGGTATTTGATTAAAGAAGTCATTGACCAGTTTCAGCTTCTCCACTTCACCCGTATCATGATTATCCTGCATCAGACTGCGCCAGGATTCGACACGCTTGCCGGCGTCATCACCATACATTTGTTTAGCCCAGGCAACCACCTCATCAGTTAGATCGATCCTTTCGGCGAAGGCGATCGCCACACCCAGCCAGAGTACCGTAAAGAACAGAACGGCCAGGACCGATCCGTGTCTATGCTCCTTTAACCTCAAAAAACCCTTCACCAAAACACCTGAATTCCACCGATTTGGCCCTAGTGTAGTGTCCTATACTGCTCAACGATTTCAGCGTGACGAGAAGCCATTAGCCGCTAGGCGCGTTGCGCAGGGAATGGCGAGCCCTTTCCAAGCAACGCAACACCGCGGATGATGGCTTCTCGTCGCGCCCGAAGGGAGATCCACAAATGACTCAATTCTGCGTTGCAGCCCTGGTTAATGGGGCGGCCATTGACGGCGGGCTGCGCCTTGACTTGAGTCATTTGTGGACCTCTGAAAACGTCGAACAGTATAGGACACTACACTAGTACTCCTAATAGAGTCCCATATGGTTATTTCGACTGATTGACAGATATCTTGATGTTCGGGCCGGATAGAAATCCGGCCCTTAAGAAGAAACAAGCTGAATGTCGCCTAACCTAGGTTCGGGTTAGTAGACTGGCGTGTGCCGCCGCCAGTCTGGCTACCGGCACCCGTGGCGCAGAGCAGGAGACATAATTGAGTCCTGCCCGATGGCAAAATGCGATAGAACTCGGATGACCTCCATGTTCACCACAGATGCCGACACTCAAATCCTTCTTCTTCCGGCGTCCCCAATCCACTGCCAACTGCATCAACTTACCGACGCCCTTTTCATCCAGCACTTCGAACGGATTGTCTTTGAGAATATCGTTCTGGTTATACATCGGCAGAAACTTGTTCTCTGCATCCTCTCGGGAGAAGGAGAAGGTGGCCTGGGTAAGATCATTGGTACCGAATGAGAAGAACTCAGCCTCCTCCGCCAAAGAATCGGCCCGCATGCAGGCACGCACCACCTCGATCATGGTGCCGAAACGGAAATTGAGTTTTTGACCGGATTTCTCTTCCACATCGGTATGAATCTCATCAACCATGGTTTTGACCCGTTTCAACTCCTCTGCGGTACAGACCTGCGGGACCATCATTTGCGGATGAACCTCCAAATCCTTGGCGGCACATTCAGCGGCGGCTTCCAGGATAGCGCGAATCTGCATACCATAGATCTCGGGAAAGGTAATACCCAGACGCACTCCACGATGACCCAACATAGGATTGGTCTCAGTGAGAACACGCACCTTGCGCAGCATGGTCTCCTTCTTTTCGATCGCCTGTTCCACCAGGCTCTCATCCACCATATGGCGCAATGAATCGGCCTCCAGCTTGGCGTTCACCGGGTCCTGCAGCAACATCATGCTGCCGGCAAGTACATTCATACCGCGTACCGAATTGCGCAGATGATGCAGTTCCTCCAAGTCACTCAACAACTGTTGCTCGGTCGGCAAAAACTCGTGGATTGGAGGATCGAGCAGACGAATGGTCACTGGTTTGGGAGACATCACCTCAAGGATCTCCTTGAAGTCACCACGCTGCATGGGTAGCAGTTTATCCAGTGCGACCTGACGCTGAGCGGGTGTCTCGGCAACAATCATCTCGATCACTACCGGTAGACGATCCACGGCATTGAACATACGCTCTGTACGACACAGACCTATGCCCATGGCGCCATACTTTATCGCCCGTGTCGCATCGGTTGCCGTATCCGCATTCGCCATCACCCGCAGATAGGCGGCTTCATCGGCCCAACGCAGCAGCCGGTTCAACTCTTCGGTAAAGTCTGGCTCCACCATCGGGATCTTACCCAGAAACACATTACCGCTACTGCCGTCTATGGTGATCATGTCACCTTCACGAATCACCGTGCCATCGGCCACCGCCTCGCGTCGTTGTACATCGACACTGATGCCCTCGGCGCCGGCCACACAAGGCTTGCCCATGCCTCTGGCAACGACCGCAGCATGTGAGGTCTTGCCACCTCGGCTGGTCAGAATGCCCTCCGAAGCGAAGAAGCCATGGATATCTTCCGGCTTGGTCTCCTCACGCAGCAGGATCACCTGCTGACCCTGCTCCTTACCCATCAGCTCCGCCCGATCGGCATCGAACACGGCCAGACCGCTGGCAGCGCCCGGAGATGCCGGCAGACCCTGGGCAACAGGCTCGACCTTGAACTCATTATTCAAACGAGGATAGAGCATCTGCTCCAGAAAAGCGGGATCGATGCGCAACAAGGCCTGCTCTTTGCTGATCAGCTCTTCCTCCACCATCTCGACAGAGGTACGCACCATTGCAATGGCATTCATTTTGCCGTTACGGGTCTGCAGACAATAGAGGGTACCGCGCTCGATGGTGAATTCGAAATCCTGCACCTCTTTATAATGACTCTCCAACTTCTGTCGCAGCTCCTCGAGCTGTTTTGCCATCTCCGGCATCTCGTCGGCTAAACGTGCGATCGGTTTTGGAGTACGGATACCAGCCACCACGTCTTCACCTTGCGCATTCACCAGATACTCACCAAACAGTTTGTTCTGACCCGTCCCCGGATTACGGGTGAAGGCAACCCCGGTGGCGGAGTCATTGCCCCGATTGCCAAACACCATGGTGCAGACATTCACCGCCGTTCCGTTAGCCATCTCGGGGGTGATATTGAACTGGCGTCGGTAGTCGACAGCACGCTTGCCCATCCAGGAACCAAACACGGCCTTGATGGCAATCTCCAACTGGTCATAAGGGTCTTCCGGGAAGGGTCGGCCGGTATGTTTTTCGAACACCTTGAGAAAGCGCTCACTGATCTCTTTCAGATCATCGCCAGAAAGCCCCACATCCTCGGTGACATGGGCATTCTGTTTAACCGCCTCGAACTCTTCATCGAAGGCCTCGTCCGGCACACCCAGCGCCACTTTACCAAACAGCTGGATGAAACGGCGATAGGCATCGTAACCAAAACGGGCATCGCCGGTCTGTTCGATAACGCCCTGTAACGTATTGCTGTTGAGACCGAGGTTGAGAATAGTATCCATCATTCCTGGCATCGACATCGCTGAACCGGAGCGTACCGACACCAACAGGGGATTGGCCGCATCTCCGAACCCCTTGCCGGTAGCCTCTTCAACCTGCACCATGTGTGAACGTACATCGTCTATCAGGTTGCCCGGCAGAGTCTTCGACTCATTGGCCAGATAGTCAAGACATGCTTCAGTACTGATGACGAAACCTGGAGGTACGTTCAATCCGAACTGGGTCATTTCACAGAGATTCGCCCCCTTGCCTCCCAGCAGTTTTTTATCCTTGCCGTCGCCCTCGTGAAATGAATAGACATGTCGTTTTTGAGTCATTTTATAGCCGCTCCTTTGTTTATTGACTGAATCCATAGGATCATGACAACCAATCGCACCCGCTATTAGCCCACCTTTTAGCAATGGATTCAGGTAGTAGATTACCGCTCTTTTTTTATACCAAGCAGGTTATAATACTCCCTTTTTGTTGCCGAACCATGAAAGAGATCCATGGAAAAAACCTACGACCCACACGCTATTGAACAACGCTGGTACCAGATCTGGGAAGAGCGCGGTTACTTCACCCCCAGCCAGACAGGGGATGCAAATTACTGCATTATGATTCCGCCACCCAATGTCACCGGCACCCTGCACATGGGACATGGCTTCAATAACACCATCATGGATACCTTGATCCGCTACCACCGCATGAAGGGTGAGAAGACGCTCTGGCAAGCAGGCATGGATCATGCCGGCATCGCCACCCAGATGGTGGTGGAACGCCAGCTCGAAGCGGAAAACAAAAAACGTCACGATCTGGGACGAGAGAAGTTCATCGAGCGGATCTGGGAGTGGAAAGCAGAGTCCGGCGGGAATATCACCCGTCAGCTACGCAGATTGGGCTCCTCCCTGGATTGGCAGCATGAACGCTTCACTATGGATGACGGCCTCTCCGAAGCAGTCAAAGAGGTCTTCGTACGTCTCTATGAAGAGGGACTGATCTACCGTGGCAAACGACTGGTCAACTGGGACCCGAAGCTGCACACCGCCCTCTCCGATCTGGAGGTATTGTCCGAGGAAGAGTATGGCCATATGTGGCACATGCGTTACCCCCTCAGTAACGGCAAAGGTCACCTGGTGGTCGCCACAACCCGTCCCGAGACGATGCTGGGTGACTGCGCCGTAGCGGTCAACCCTACCGATGAACGCTATAAACATATGATCGGCGAACTGCTTGAGCTGCCCCTCACCGGCCGTCGCATCCCGATCATCGCCGATGAAGAGCATGTTGATCCTGAATTCGGCACCGGTTGTGTGAAGATCACCCCGGCTCATGACTTCAACGACTATGCCGTCTGGCAACGACACCGGGATGAGGTCACCATCAGCGAGCAGGCCCATGGGGGTCTGATCAACATCTTCACCATCGATGCCGCGGTACGCGATAACGAAGAGGGTGAAGGCAGCCTGATCCCTGAAAAATATATCGGCATGGATCGCTATGATGCGCGAAAGCAGATCGTAGCCGACCTGGAAGAACAAAGACTGTTGGAGCAGATCGACGACCACAAACTGATGGTCCCCCGGGGCGATCGCTCCGGTGCTGTCATCGAACCCTTTCTCACCGACCAGTGGTACGTCAAGATCGCCCCACTGGCCAAGCCCGCCATCGAGGCGGTGGAGAGAGGCAAGATCCGATTCGTGCCGGATAACTGGAAAAACACCTACTATGAGTGGATGCGCAACATCCAGGATTGGTGCATCAGTCGCCAGATATGGTGGGGGCATCGCATCCCGGCCTGGTACGACGACCAGGGCAATGTCTATGTCGGCCGTACCGAAGCGGAAGTTCGCAGTCAACACGATCTGGATGACGACTATCCCCTGAGACAGGATGAGGATGTCCTCGATACCTGGTTCAGCTCTGCTCTATGGCCCTTCTCCACCCTCGGCTGGCCCGAGCAGACCGAACGTCTCAAAGACTTCTATCCCACCAACGTGCTGGTCACCGGCTTCGACATTATCTTCTTCTGGGTAGCCAGAATGATCATGATGGGTATCAAGTTCATGGATGATGTTCCCTTTAAGGAGGTCTATGTACACGGTCTGGTACGCGACTCCCATGGGGACAAAATGTCCAAGTCGAAAGGCAATGTGCTCGACCCAATCGACCTGATCGACGGCATTGAGCTGGAAAAGCTGGTTGAAAAGCGCACCAGCGGCATGATGCAGCCCCAGCTTGCGAAAAAGATTGAAAAACAGACCCGCAAGGAATTCCCCAACGGTATTCCCAGCTTCGGTACCGATGCCCAACGCTTCACCTTCGCTGCCCTGGCGGCCACCGGTCGTGACATCAAGTTCGATATGGGAAGGATCGAGGGTTACCGCAACTTCTGCAACAAACTGTGGAATGCCACCCGCTATGTCATGATGAACGTCGAGAATCAGGACTGCGGTGTGGGGGGAGCCAAGACCGGCCACTCAGAACCCACGGCAACACTTGAGCGCTCCGCCGCCGATTACTGGATTCTGTCACGTCTGCAAAAGACCAAGCAGACCGTCGCAGAAGCGATCGAAGGCTATCGCTTCGACCATGCGGCACAAGCCATCTACGAATTCACCTGGAACGAGTATTGCGACTGGTACCTGGAACTGTGTAAGCCGGTCCTCAACAACGACAAGGCTTCAGAAGCCGCCAAGCGCGGCACCCGCCGTACCCTGGTGCGGGTGTTGGAAAACCTGCTGCGCCTGACCCACCCCATCATGCCCTTCATCACGGAAGAGATCTGGCAGCGGGTTGCGCCGATCGCGGGGGTGACTGGCGCCGTACAGGGAAGTACAAGTGTCGCGGGAGGCACGACGCCGGGAGCGATCGAGACCATCATGAACCAGCCTTTCCCCATCCAACGTAAAGCCCTGATCAATGAGGCAGCGGAAACGGAGATGGCCTGGGTGATGCAGTTCATCCTCGGCATCCGCAAGATCAAGGGAGAAATGAATATCTCACCCGGTAAACCGGTACCGGTATTGCTGGCCAATACCGATGACAACGACAAGGCTCTGGCAGAAAAACATCGTCCGTTTCTCGACTTCCTTGCCCGTACCGAATCGATCGAGGTATTGCCCCCCCATGATCAGGGACCGGAATCGGCCACCGCCCTGGTCGGCGAGATGAAGGTATTGATCCCCCTGGCCGGTCTGATTGACAAAGAGGCAGAGATCAAACGTCTGGAAAAAGAGATCGGCCGACTGCAGAGTGATGCTGACCGCACTGAGAACAAGCTGGGCAATCCCAAGTTTGTCGATAAGGCGCCGGAGACGGTGGTGCAGAAAGAGCGGGATAAGTTGGCGGAAGCGTTGAAGGCGTTGACGAGTTTGCAGGCACAGCTTGAAAAGATCCAGAACTTATAAATTAGTTGTTAAGGATATAGAATGAATAAAGCATGAAACTTTTTGGAGGAGTCAAATGAAGACAATATCCGCAGTTGACATCGCAGAAATGCCTGTAGAGAAACGGATTCAACTTGTCGAAGACCTATGGGACTCAATTGCTGAACTCCCGGAATCGGTTTGTATCCCAAATTGCCATAAACCTGAACTGGAAAAACGGCTTAATGCCTACCATGACAATCCACAAGAAGGTTCACCCTGGATTGAGGTAAAAAAAAGAGTAAGAGGTTGATGTAACATGCTGATTATTCGGAAGGAAGCCGAAAATGAGATCAAGGAAGCTTTTAACTGGTATACCGCTCGAGATAGAAACCTTGGTAGGTCATTTCTAAATGAGTTAGAACGATCATTTATACTCATTCAAGAAAACCCTGAAGCATACTCACCGATATACAGATCCATACGTCGGGCACTGTGTAGACGATTCCCCTATGCCGTTTACTTTGTTCGTGAAGACACCGGACTCGTCGTACTGGCTGTATTGCACCAGCGTCGTCAACCACTATTCTGGAAAAAAACGGTTGACTGAACTAGTGTAGTGTCCTAAACATATTATCCATTTTGCAATACAACCTTGGCTCGCCCCACTTTTTCCAGTATCTGATCAACGCTTTT
>JAHXHU010000168.1 GCA_025656375.1 Candidatus Thiodiazotropha sp. (ex Ustalcina ferruginea)
TGTTGCCCACCCAATAAAAGACCCTCTCT
This sequence comes from Candidatus Thiodiazotropha sp. (ex Ustalcina ferruginea), assembly GCA_025656375.1. GTDB lineage: Bacteria > Pseudomonadota > Gammaproteobacteria > Chromatiales > Chromatiaceae > Thiodiazotropha. The sequence continues at coordinate 30 of JAHXHU010000168.1, forward strand.
GTATGCCTTCATGATGCCGTAGTCTGCTCGTTTGACAAAGCTATTGGCAGATCCCTGCCGATCTCTCGATAGGTGCACATATATGGCGTTATTACCGAACTGGCGGTCAAGGTGCCCAAGTAACCAACACAATCGATTATCTGCCTCGATATGGTTAGCGGGATAGGCAAGGCGTTGTTCTCCGGTGAGTGTCGAGCGGGATTCATGACCCGCAGTGAAGTTGGTAATGTGCTGGCAGGCTTGAATAAATGTAGTGGAGCCACATCGACCTGCATTGAGTATGAAGACATTCATGGATTTATGGAAAGGGCTGCAAGCCAGTTGGGGCGATCTTGTGAAAAAGCGAGGAGGGCTTCATGGATCTGATGCCGACGCTTTTCTCTGTGTTTAGTTGAGTGGATTATTTGATAGCCTGGGGAGTCCTCACCAAAGTTATACTCCATGTTGCGAATGAACCGTTGAAAGTTAGCGTGCGCATGCGCACAAGTGGAGTTTAGCAGCCACCAGCGCTCTCCATCACCTATGACCTGTTTCAGGTTTTCCAGTTTAACGACTATTTGCGTATGCTTTTCGGCATACTTCTTTTGCATCGAAGACTCGACCTGTTCAAGGATTTTGTAAATGGTCTGTTCGGCAATAGGCTGTTGTGGATAGCCTTTCTCGGTTAGCGCTTCAATAGTAAACAGCAGAACATCACCAAAGAACTGGCGTTCAAATTCACCCGACATATCGATGTGTTTTTTAACCCGGTCGATGCCGGGTCTGAATTCTGATTGGCCTGTCTCGTCTACAGTGCGTTTATGCAACATAGGCAGATTGGCAGAGATGAACCGATCTCCCAACTCTGCTTTCAGTATACGTCCAAGCACTGGGCCCGCCATACGTAGCTTCAAGGTTGCAAAAGGAATGAAATTGGCTAATGACTCTGCATTAAGTATATAGTTTCCGGTGTAGACGGTTCTGGCAGGCTCAATACTCGTTACAGGAGATTGATGATCGTAATAGGATTGGCGGGTTGGGTGTTCACCATCGAAGAAGCGGTTTAACTTTTCCGAAAAATCAGAAAAACAGTCTTTCAGACTATGACGGCCTTCAAGTTTGCACTGATAGTTAAGTGATTCGATCTGCTGTTGGAATCCGAACAGGTCAGCCATATCATGATAAGCAGCATCCTTATCATGTGGGATCTCCTGGTTGTGAAATTGGCAGTTATCAGAAGGATCGATGTTGGCGATCATGGTGAGATACGTAATGACATCCTGCAATAAATTGCCAGCCATTACAGCAGGCGATACAGGTGGATCGCCAACGACTTTACCTGTCAGGACTGAAGTGTGGGTTGATGAAAAGATCTGATTGAGGCGATGAAAATAGTTGATGGCGTAGACGCCATTCGGATGGCTGGTTGTATTGACCTGGAACTCCTGGTCGCTGTCTATAAACCAGATGAGCGTGCGCTCATTATCAGCTACCAGCTGATTGAGTTTCAGGTAGCTGATGTTACGGGTGATTGAAGCACCTTTGTGGTAGAAGCTGGTGGGCGAGTGGCGGCCAATAATACGATCCAGCTTGTTCCGCTTTGATTGTTCTAGCTGATCGATTTGTTGCAGTTGTTCAGATTGGCCGTAGTAGTCTGTCTTCAGCCCGTATTGGGTGAAACGGTGATGTAACTCCCTGATGCTTTTTCTGTTCGCCTCTTCTTTACTGTCGTCTGCAATCAGGACGGTGATTTTTTCATAGTGGTGGTTTGAGATACCTCCGTAGGTAAATCGTCGGCACAACGTGAGCAGGCTATTGAGACAGTTTTCCAGGTGTTGCGGTCTGTCTGCAACGGGTATGACGAGTATGAAATGATAGCGGTCATCTTTTTTCTGGTTGGCGATATGTGACTCCATCTCACGAAACAGTTGTTGATGAAGATCGAGGTGGGTCTCTTTGTATCCGCCTCTATACATCTCTTGTTCAAGAAATGAAGCGGCAAGGTCATATGTTTCAGTGAGAGACTTTCCAACCTTCTCTTTAACCGCTGTCGCCTTGATTTTTTGCCATTGTGCCAGTATCGGTTGAATGGTCTGATGGGAGCCGAACAGGCTGAAGAAATGACTGAGTGCTTCCTCCATAGCGTTGGTCAGCGTTTGGATGAGTAGTTAGGGAAGGCATCCTTATCGATTGTGATATCGATAAGGTTGATAGCCTGCTCCATATCATAATCTTCAAAAAGGTTATCCATGTCTGCGAGTGTTGTTACTTGCTTGTAGTTGATCCCGAAAGATTGAGCAAGACGGTTGTAATCTGGATTGATGAAATCGCAGTTGATGAATCGTTGCTGATAGAGCTGGTGCTGATTTTTTCGTATCAAGCCCATGGTCCCGTTGTTGAATATCACTATATTCAGCGGCTTGTTGTAGTTGACAGCGGTCATGATCTCCATACAGCACATCTGGAAGCCACCATCGCCAAGTATGGCAAAGGTGGGTCTTTGTCGGGTAAATTGAGCGCCGATAGCGGCTGGAATCGCATGGCCCAGGGAGGAGATACCGGAGTTCGGGTAGTAATGGTTACGGCTCGAAACGTCATAAAAGTTTTGAGCGAATATGATGTTATCGTCGAATACCCGGGTATTTTCACGGAACTGCTCGGCAAGCTTGCTGAAGAATGCCTCAGCCAGAGAGAAACCCGACTTGAAAACCGCATAGTCACCGTTTGATGACGCCTTCAGATGCGTGATCTTACCCACTGCATCTGTTGAATTCCCGTCCTCTTTGACATGTGGCTGCAGCCGGCCCAAAAGTGCATAAAGTACTGCTTTGATATCGCCACAGATGGCCAATTCGGCCTCAAAAACTTTCTCTAATTGATGGGGATCGTTGTCGATCTGGATGATTGATCTGTCTCCCAGCAGGGATTGATCCCACAGGTAGCTTGTTCGTTCGTTAAAGCCCGCACCGAGAATGATCAATAAATCTGATTTTTCCACAATGTACCTATAGGCGTTGCCACTCGATGTGACACCCAGACTGCCAAGTGACAGGGGGGACTGCTCGTTGACAATACCTTTGCCTTTGAGGCTGGAGGCAACGGGAATTTGCAGCAGTTGACTGAGTTCGGTTACAACCTGCTGTGCACCGGAGCGAATTGCTCCATAGCCTGCAATAATAACCGGTTGCCTGGCGTTGATCAGTTGTCTACAAAAACTGTCCAGTATCCTATCGTCCTGTGGGGCAGGGGTTGGGTCAGCCCTGCTGGAGAGTTCGTCGAGTACATCCTCGTCGACCAGTTCACTCTGCACATTGAAGGGAATACTCAGCAATACGGGTCCCGGATTGGCGGAGTGGAGTGCCTTGCTGGCCTGAATCAACACTTGAGGCAGATAGTCGGTTCTCTCCACCGTTTTACTGTATCGGGTGATGTGACTGAACAGTGCGACCTGGTCAAAGCTGCCGCCCTCGCCGGAACTCTCCTGTAGGCCACCCTTACCAAATATGTAGGTAGGTGCCTCGCCGGTAATGACCAGTAACGGCTGTTTATCGGCATAGGCATTGGCGATACCGGTGATTAGATTGGTAGCACCGGGCCCGGCAGTGGCGATGCATGCCGAGATTTTCCCCGATGATTTAGCATAACCTCCGGCCATGAGGGCCGCGCCCTGCTCATGTTTGGCCAGAATGGCCTGGATGCCTGAATCATATAAGGCGTCATATATGGGAAGAATGTGGGCGCCAGGCATGCCAAAAATGGCATCTATACCCAGGCGTTCCATATATCTGACAATTAATTCACTGACTTTTATCTTCATTAAACTGCTTTTATCACTGGGCAAAATGCCTAAAGCCGCTATTGACCCTTAGCCTGTCTGTCCAAAATAACGCAAAGTGCGTAAAGAAACGCAAAGATCGCAGAGAATATTAATTATTTCAATATGATTGCCAAGCCTAAGCGAATTCAAGGCTATCTGCAGCGCGTGAGAGTAGGCCCTAGATTGACGATGTACTCGATAAGACCAAACGGCTTTCCCGCCCTTGGGCAGGGGCATCTGGAATAAACAGCGAGAGTGCAAAAGAGACAGCTGCCATTGCAGCGCCGGCATAGAACACCAGAGCAGGTGAACTCAACCAGATTATGCCAAACACTGCGGGTATGATCACCGCTGCAATATGATTAATGGAAAAACTGACACCTGCAGTAGAGGCAATATCCTCCGGCGCGGCAATCTTTTGGAAGTAGGTCTTCAGTGCGATGGCCATAGCGAAGAACAGGTGATCGATGATGTAGAGTCCGGCGGCAATCGATGCGGTCTCCACCAGTGCATAGCCGCAAAACACCAGAATTAGGCCTGCATATTCAAAAAGCAGGGCGCGCGGTGCTCGCCAATCCTTCCGATCAGACGACCGATACGTGGGGCAAGGAACACGTTAATAGCCGCATTGATTAAAAACAACATGGCAATTTGGGAAACGCTGTAACCAAATTTTTCAACCATCAGAAAGCCTGCAAATACCACAAAGATCTGTCGTCGCGCACCTGACATGAATGTCAGTGTGTAGTAGAGCCAGTAGCGTTTCCGGAACACCATGTACTTATGCTGTTCGGTCTTCTGTGGGAAGAGTGGGAATCCTAGCCAAGCGATCAAAGCAATCATGACGGTCAGACCACCCATCACCAGGTAGATCCATTGAAAATCAAGTTGTAAAAGGTCATCCCCTAACCAGATCAGAGTGAAAGTAACGAGTGAAGCAAACGATCCTGCAGCAATCAGGCGTCCAAGTGTTTCAGCGGATTGGGATTTGTCGATCCACTGTAGGGCTAGCGAGGTCTGTAGGGTTTCGTAGTAATGAAAACCTATCGACATAATGACAGTGGTGATATACAGACCCATCACAGAAGGAAAGAAGCCTGTAGCCGCGGTACCCAGGCCCAATAGTGCCAGAGAGATATAGGCTAACCGTTGCTCCCGCATGAACAACAATAGAAATACCACGCCGAAGGCAAGGAAGCCGGGTATCTCCCGCAGGCTCTGCAGAATGCCCATCTCCCGTCCTGTGAAGGCGGCACGCTCGATAGCAAAGTTATTCAGCAGGGTCTGCCATGCCGCAAAACTGAGTGGTACGGCAATCGCCATCAGCAGCAGAAGTACCTCTGGTCGGCGGAATCTTGGTTGGTTTGTAGGCTCCATAGAAAGGATTATGGGTGATATTTGTGTGGCGTAATAGCTATAATATGACAATGAATGTAGAAAAAAAGGACAGTTGACCCCTCAACCCATGTCGGTCATGTGATCGATCCCGGTCGGCCTATCCTTTCCGTATCAGAAGAGAGGCCTGGTGCCGAACTGGTCTCCAAACATGCCCTTCTACGCGGTCAGCTGCTGTATGCCATCCGTGGTGTGATGAAAACCACCACCGAAAAAGGGGCTTGGTTGGTTCCACCTGCCCAGGCAGTCTGGATACCGCCAGGTGAGATGCACGAAGTGGAGATGACCCAATCGGTGTCATTACGTTCGATCTATGTCGATCCGGCCTACATTACTAAGCTGCCCGCCCGTTGTTGTGTACTGCGGGTCACGCCACTACTGCAGGCATTGATATTAGAGGCCACCACGATTGGCAATGACTACTATCCGAATACTTCAGAAGCTAGGTTGATGATGGTGATTGTTGATCAGTTACATAAAATCGAGCAGTTTCCGTTTCACCTCCCTTTTTCAGATGAGCCACGCATTCGCAAGATAATCAACGCCCTGGTGACAGACCCTGCTGATACTATGACCCTGGCGCAGTGGGCAACAAGGGTAGGGGCCAGTGAACGCACGCTGGGTCGACTGTTTCTTAAACACCTGGGTATGAGTTTCGGCAACTGGCGTCGGCGACTGCGCTTACTCGAGGCGATGGACCGGTTGGCGGGTGGAGTTTCTGTTACCGAAGTGGCATTTGAGCTGGGATATGGCAGTCCGAGTGCGTTTATTGCCATGTTTCGTGAAAACCTGGGCGAACCCCCGGCACGATTTTTCAGCGAGACGGACATTCCGGCAGGCGCTGCGTAGCAACTGTCCAAGCGGTAAAAATACTCACTAAGATGTCATACCGGCGATGGCCGGGACCCTGGGCTTCAACAACATACTGGATTCCGGTATGTGCCTACTACTGTCCAGAATAAGTGAATACGATTGGCCTGGAGGTAAGGCCGCATCTCTGTTTGGTCACAATAAGTCACAGCTTAGTCCATGTAACACAGAGTTGGCTTTAAGGATTGCATGGTTTATCATCTCTCTCCTTTTTCCTGCTAATGGCCCGTTTAACAGTTCCTGTGGAGACTCATCAATGGCACGCGTGACAGTTGAAGATTGCATGGACTATGTGGACAACCGTTTTGACTTGGTGCTGCTTGCTACCAAGCGAGCCCGTCAGTTGGCGAATGGAGTAGAGCCTTTCCTGCCCTGGGAGAAGGACAAACCAACGGTAATGGCACTACGTGAAATTGCCGAGGGTCTGATATCTCACAGCGAAAGGGATAAACAGGCTGCAGAAGAAGAGATGGTAGTGGATGATACCTTGATAAACATCGATGTTACTCCCATGGAATCTGGAAAATAGACTTATCCAATCGACGGCAGCCTTCCTGGTTGCCGGTCACTTCTCTACCCTCCTCTCAATCGCGACTTGCATAGCAAGGTTGAAAAGGCACAGAATCCGTCATAACAACGACGATGGAGTGCTGAATGAGCAACCCTTTAGGCCTATTGGAAAATGATCAGAAGACGCCTCGCTTCCTGATCAGTGATCTGTGTGCCTATCTCGAATCATACATTTCCTCTGAACATATCCGGGAAGTCTATCGTGCTTATCTGTTCGGTGCTGAGGCCCATGTGGGTCAGCATCGCAAGACAGGAGAGCCCTACATCTACCATCCGGTGGCAGTGGCCCGTATTCTGGCCGACATGCGTATGGATTATAAGTGTCTGATGGCTGCCATACTGCATGATGTTATTGAAGATACACCGACCGCCAAAGAGCAATTGGCAGATACCTTCGACAGTGAAATTGCCGAACTGGTCGATGGGGTGAGCAAACTCTCCAAGATCGACTTCAATTCCCAGGCCGAGGCACAGGCTGCCAGCTTGCGTAAGATGTTGTTAGCGATGACCAAGGATATACGTGTCATCCTGATCAAGCTCTCTGATCGATTGCACAACATGCGTACCCTGGGTGTAATGCGACCGGAAAAATCACGACGTATCGCCAAGGAGACCCTGGATATATTTGCGCCGATCGCTAATCGATTGGGTATTAACAGCATGCGTCTGGAGCTGGAGGAGTTGGGTTTCGCCGCCTACTGGCCGATGCGGTACCGTGCCCTGAAGAATGCCGTTAACGATGCGCGGGGACACCATCGTGAATTGGTGGAGAATGTGGAGTCGGCAATACGTACCCGACTTCATCAGGAGTCAATTCAGGGAGAGGTCTTCGGTCGTCAAAAGCATCTTTACAGCATCTATAAAAAAATGGTGGAAAAGAAGTTGAGCTTTTCCGAAGTGGTGGATGTTTTTGCATTTCGTATCGTTGTGGATTCGGTTGATACCTGCTACCGCATGCTGGGCGCTGTACACAATCTTTATAAGCCTATGCCGGGACGTTTTAAAGATTACATCGCCATCCCCAAGGCGAATGGTTATCAGTCACTGCATACTGTGCTTTTCGGTCCACAGGGAATGCCGATTGAGATACAGATTCGTACCGAGGAGATGGATAAACTGGCCGAGTCGGGTATTGCGGCTCATTGGATGTACAAGACTGGGGAAGCAAGTGGTCAGTGGGTGAAATCCCGCGCCTCCGACTGGTTGCAGAATCTGTTGGAGATGCAGCAGGGTGTTGGTGACTCGGTGGAATTCCTGGAGCACGTCAAGGTTGATCTGTTTCCTGATGAGGTCTATGTATTCACCCCACGTGGGCGAATCATGGTATTGCCAAAAGGGGCTACTGTGGTCGATTTCGCCTACAGTGTGCATACCGATGTTGGCAATACCTGTGTTGCAGCCCGAGTCGATCGACGCCTGGTGCCGTTGCGTACACGGCTGCACAATGGCCAGACGGTGGAGATCATCAACTCCGAGACCGCCGGGCCAAGCCCTGCCTGGCTCAATTTTGTCGTGACCGGCAAGGCACGGGCAAATATTCGCTCCTACCTGAAAAACCTACAAGCCCAGGAAGCAGTCAGTTTGGGTAGGCGCCTGTTGGAGCGTGAACTTAATCTGCTAACGTTGACACTTGATCAAGTCGACCAGAAACGGATCAAGCAGATACTGAAAGAATTTCGCCTCGATGATCTGGAGATGTTGTTGGCAGGCATTGCATTGGGTAACCATATGCCTATGTTGTTGGCCCGACGGCTGGCTGGAGAGGAGTTGGTGCCGCAAACGAGTGAGTCGAGTATACAGGATGAGCTACCGGCCGGATCCTTGGCCATCAAAGGGACCGAAGGGATGGTGGTGAACTTTGCCAAGTGTTGTCGTCCTATCCCCGACGATGCCATTGTCGGTGTATTTAATCCCGGCAAAGGGATAGTGATACATCGTCAGGGTTGTCCAAATCTTGGTGACTATAAAAAACATGGGCACAAATGGATAGAAGCGGAGTGGGAACCGGATGTAGAGGGTGAGTTTGCAACCATGATTCGGGTGGAGACGGGAAATCAACGGGGCGTGTTGGCCTCGGTCGCCTCTGTCATATCCAAGCAGGGTTCGAATATTGAACATGTGGGCTCTGAAGAACGGGATGGTCTTACTTCAACCCTGGTGTTTGTCGTGACTGTAAAAAGCCGTCAACACCTGGCCAAAATCCTGCGTCATGTCCGCTCGCTGCCATCGATATTGCGGATTGCCAGAGTTAGATAACAATTTTGAATTAATGCTGTGTTCGTGTAACTCACACTTTATTTCGAAGCACACAATAGCAATTCAAAGTTCAACATTAAAAATTCAAAATTAATGATGAGGAGTGTGTCCATGAGTCGCGAAATCATTCGTACCGATCAGGCCCCACAGGCCATAGGTACCTATTCACAGGCAGTTAAGGTGGGTGATACTGTCTATCTCTCAGGGCAGATTCCACTAGTACCTGAGAGCATGGAGATGGTGGACGGTGATATAGAACAGCAAATTCGGCGAGTGTTTGAAAACTTGCAGGCTGTGGCCCGGGCCGCTGGCGGTAGTCTGGCCGATATCGTGAAATTGAATGTGTTCCTTACTGATCTGGCGGATTTTCCAGTCGTGAATCAGGTGATGGCAGACTATTTCATTCAGCCCTATCCAGCCAGAGCGGCTATTGGTGTAGCGACTTTACCAAAGAGTGCAGGTGTGGAAATGGATGCCATTATGCAGCTTGGTTAATAGGAGTAGTTATAGATTAGCTAGGGATTACCGATAACTGATAAGGTGCAGCAGGGCCGCAACCGACGACTGTTTGTTTATGGGGCTCTTGATGATGATTCACCGGAATGATCAATGCTGTAGTGATGGACAGACACTAATCTAAAGTTATTTCACCTATGATTGGTATGACGGGGCAATAGAGGCAGTCATCACAGGTCACACAAGTAAAATGGATAGTCAATTCGAACAGATGGTTCAGGTGAATATTCAGGGGCGGGTGTTTGTCATCTGTACATCCCTCGGTATGACCGATCAAACCGTCATTGGATACTACACTGAGGTCTTGCAGCAGGCGATCGCCTCAATGCTGACCGATAAGAGCACACCTGCTGATTTTCATCGACTACTCACTGAGCAGGCAGAATGGCTCGAGTCAGAAATCAAGCAGCTTTGCGAGAGTCAGCAGCTAGATGCACCTGCTGCACCGCCTAGAAAAACAGATAGTCTCAATGAGGATGGTAGTGAGCAGTCATCCAAATCGCTCAATGCAGACAAAAAGGCCACGGGTTATGTGCCGGAAGCCAAATCAATGCCGGAGCGATTGAAGGATCGCCGTGCCGAGATGGAGCATTTGTTGGTCAATGATTGTGTGACCCTTAAGTTAGTATCGCCTAAACAGGCCAAAAAGCTCCAACGTGGTTTGGTTGGGCGTGATCCGGAAAAGGCGGAAGCGGAACTGGTAGGCCAACTACGGAATGCCCTGCACGAACAGATACGAAAGTTTATTCGTAAAAATAACGGGGGACCCTGGTCAACGGCTACGCTGCAGACCGATGTTCGCATGGATATCACCCGGACCCGGACCCGTACCCTACGCGCACTGGTTACCCTGTCGAGACAGTTATTGAACGAACGGCAAGAGTGGTTATCGAAAACTAAAAGCAGCTTGACCGGACGTTTTTTTGGCGGCCGGGTAAAAATGGACAAATAGTATAAATATAGGCACGAAATGGGTAAGCAATACGATCAGATAAACGACAAACACATCGATTTTATCATTCGCCAAGAACTCTATTTTGTTGCCACCGCAGCAAGCGCAGGACGGGTCAATGTCTCCCCTAAAGGGATGGATAGCCTGCGAATTGTCGATGCCAACCAGATTGTGTGGCTCAATCTCACCGGTAGCGGTAATGAGACAGCGACCCATCTGATACAAGATGGTCGTATGACGCTCATGTTCTGCGCTTTTGAAGGTGAGCCCAAAATATTGAGATTGTATGGCAAGGCATCCAGCCACCGGGAGGGTAGTGAGGTTTGGGATGCCCACATCGGTCGGTTCCCACTACTCCTTGGTGCACGCCAGATTATCCTTATGGATATAGATCTGGTAGCCAGTTCCTGTGGATTTGGGGTACCCCTGTTCGATTATGTCGGTCAACGAGAGGCACTAACAGACTGGGCAGAGAAAAAGGGTGACAAGGGGATCAAAGAGTTTTGGGAAAGGCGTAATAAACTCAGTGTCGATGGCAAGCCCACCGATCTGACCTAGGGCCTGTTAACACTAACCTATTCACCATACAGGGTTATCATCACCTGACGCTGATGGGGGTGAATTCGATGTTCCCACAGGTAGATGCCCTGCCATGTCCCCAACGCAGGCCTGCCTTGACGGATGGGAATACTCAGATCTATCTTGGTCAGAATCGATCGGATATGAGCCGGCATATCGTCAGGGCCCTCCATGGTGTGATCGAAAAGTGGGTCTCCATCAGGCACCAATCGAGCCATGATGCGTTCCAGGTCAGAGAGTACAGTTGGATCGGCATTTTCGCATAAGGTCAATGAGGCGCTGGTGTGCTGGATAAAGAGTTGGCAGATGCCTGTAGTGATTATCACCTCTACCACCCTGTTGGTGATGTCGAAGGTGTTTCGACCCTGAGTCTGAATCTGCACTCGCTCCTGTATCACCATTTTTGCCTTTCTCCCGGTTGATCTGGCATGCTTGATCACTACAATAGTACAACGAAAGCGAGCCACATTGATAAAGGATAGTTCGTCAAAGAGTCTGGCCGAACAGCCCATCACGCTGTTGAAAGGGGTCGGGGCAAGGAATGCCGAAAAACTCGCTAGATTGGGTATCTGTACCCTGCAGGATCTGCTGTTCCATCTGCCATTGCGATACCAGGACCGGACCCGCGTACAGCCCATAGGCAGCCTGCGTCGCGGCGACCAGGTGGTCATCGAAGGAGAGGTGGATCTGGCGGAGATAAAATTCGGCCGTCGGCGCTCCTTGATGGTGCACCTTTCCGATGGGACGGGTCATCTGTACCTGCGTTTTTTCTATTTCAGTCATGCACAACGCCAGGCGCTGAGCCGTGGCGTTCGTTTACGCTGTTTCGGCGAGGTGCGCAACGGCCCCAACAGCCTGGAGATGGTTCATCCCGAATATCACCAGATCGATCCCGATCAGCCCATAGCGGTAGAAGCGTCCCTGACCCCTGTCTATCCCACCACCGAAGGGGTTCATCAATTGACGTTGCGTGGCCTCATCCAACAGGTGCTGGCGCGTTTGGAACTGGAGCCTGAAGGTCTGCGTGAATTACTACCCCAGACGTTACTTGGACGCTTTCGGTTGCCGAACCTTGTGCATGTGGTTAGCTACCTACACAGCCCACCGCCCGATACCAATCAACCACAACTCCTGGCCGGTACCCACCCGGCTCAACAGCGGCTCGCCTTTGAGGAGTTGCTCGCCCATCAGATTAGTCTTCGCAGTGTGAGGGCTCAACACCAACGGATTCGTGCCACCCCCTTTGCGACAGACAATAGCCTAAAGCAGGGCCTGCTGGACGGTTTACCGTTTACCCTGACTGCCGCCCAGTCTAGGGTGGTGGCAGAGATTGAACAGGATCTTGCCCGTCCTCAGCCGATGCAACGTCTGGTGCAGGGCGATGTGGGTTCGGGAAAGACCGTGGTCAGTGCCTTGGCCGCACTGCAGACGATTGGTGCAGGCAGTCAGGTTGTTTTGATGCCCCCCACAGAGTTGCTGGCGGAACAGCATCTACGAAATTTCTCCCTCTGGCTGCAACCTTTGGGAATCAACACGGCCTGGCTAACCGGTCGGCTCAAAGGGCGTCCCCGTGAAGCAGTACTGGAACAAATCGCCTCAGGCCAGGCTCAACTGACAGTAGGGACTCACGCCCTGTTCCAGGAGGATGTGGTGTTCAACGATCTCGGTCTTGTGGTTATCGACGAGCAACATCGCTTTGGTGTCCATCAGAGACTAGCACTGCGCGAGAAGGGGCGTCGCAAAGGACATACCCCGCATCAGTTGATCATGACCGCCACCCCCATCCCGCGGACATTGGCGATGACCGCCTATGCCGACCTCGACCTGTCAGTGATCGATGCCTTGCCCCCTGGGCGCAAACCGGTCACTACTGCCGTGATTTCAGGACAACGGCGGGACGATGTGGTCGCCCGGGTCCGAGCAGCCTGTGCAGAAGGTCGTCAGGCCTACTGGGTCTGCACCCTGATCGAAGAGTCGGAGGTGTTGCAGTGCCAGGCTGCGGAGGAGACAGAGCGTCTGTTGGCTGAGGCCCTGCCGGCGCTTAAGGTTGGACTGGTTCACGGCCGGGTGAAACAGGAGGAGAAAGAGCGGGTTATGCGGGAATTCCAGTCCGGGTCACTGGATCTGTTGGTCGCCACTACTGTGATCGAAGTTGGGGTGGATGTGCCGAATGCCAGTCTGATGATCATTGAGAATCCGGAATGTCTGGGACTGGCGCAACTTCACCAGTTACGTGGACGGGTTGGTCGGGGGAGTGCTGAGAGCCACTGCGTGCTGATGTATCATCCGCCCCTCTCGACGAATGCCCGGGAGCGCCTGGCGATCCTGCGCGAGACCAGTGACGGTTTTGTGATTGCTCAAAAGGATTTAGAGATGCGAGGACCTGGAGAGGTATTGGGTACCCGCCAAACAGGTGAAATGCAGTTGCGAATTGCCGACCTGGTAAGAGATCAGGGGATGCTCGATGAAGTGCGTGAAGCGGCTGAGATGATGCTGCGTACTGAAACACGAGCAGCTGAGCGGTTGGTTGACCGCTGGCTGGGTGAACGCACCGATTATGGCAAGGTATAGACGTGCAGGCTGTGCGATAATGGGCTTTTTTTAAAGGTTAAATCGCTTGAGCCAGCAGAGCAGTATTAGGTCCAGTTCAGAACCAAACTGGAGTGATTGGAGACAACGCCGGCGTTCGGATATACCGGCGGCGGTAGAAGCATGGCTGGGTGACAGAGGATCCCTGACGCGACGTGTTATCCAGGCCTGTGATAAAGGGACGTTTCGGGTGCGTCTGTTACATCAGGGTTGGGGCTCTCCACTCAACAGTGAATGCAGGATTTTGAAGATGCGACGGGGCATGCTCACCCTGGTGCGTGATGTGGAGTTATTGTGTAACGAAACACCTTGGGTTTTTGCGCGTACCCTGATACCGATTTCCAGTCTCAAAGGCTCTGCACGGCGGCTGACGCAATTGGGCGAAAAACCCTTGGGTGCGGTGCTTTTTTCTGACCCGACTGTGCTTCGTGGGGCAACCCAGATTGCACAGTTGCTGCCCGGACACCCCCTGTTTGATACAGCCAGTAATCATGTGGATGAAAAACCGGAACAATTGTGGGGCAGGCGTACCCTGTTCTACGTGGAAAAAAGGCCATTGCTGGTAAACGAGATATTTCTTCCTGCGCTGCCGCTACAGGCAGGTGGTTGCAGATGACGCGGTACACTTGCACTGGCCCAGTGGATTGGAGAGAGCGTCTACGTCGCTATGCCCTGCTGGTGCGACTGCATCGTCCCATTGGCATTCTGTTGTTACTCTGGCCCACGCTATGGGCATTGTGGATTGCTGGTGATGGCATGCCCCCTTGGGGAATAGTGCTGGTATTTATCGCCGGGGTAGCCATCATGCGCTCGGCAGGCTGCGCCATCAACGACTATGCTGATCGCGAGTTCGATGGTCATGTGGCGCGCACCCAAACACGCCCCATTGCGGCCGGGCTGGTGAGTCCTACTGAGGCGGTGGCGGTATTTTTAGTGCTGACCCTGCTGGCTGGCTGCTTGTTGATCTTTCTTAACTGGCCGACCCGCATTATGTCGTTGGTGGCGCTGTTGCTGGCTGCCATCTACCCGTTCATGAAGCGATTCATCCATCTTCCCCAGATCATGCTGGGGGCTGCCTTCGGCTGGGCAGTACCTATGGCCTTCATGGCTCTGACCGAGAGCATACCCTGGGTGGCCTGGTTGGTGTTTATCTCTGCCGTGATCTGGGCACTTATCTACGACACCCAATACGCAATGGTCGATCGAGAGGATGATCTAAAGATCGGTGTGAAATCGAGTGCGATACTGTTTGGTCGGTACGACAATCTGATTGTGGGTCTGCTTCAGGTTTTCATGATCGGTTTGCTGTTGACAGTAGGTGCCTTGTCTGCTCGTGGCGGGCCTTACTATATGGGTGTGATGCTGGGTGCTGTATTGTTTGCCTACCAGCAGTGGTTGAGCCGGGAGCGAGAACCCCAAGTCTGCTTCGAGGCGTTTCTCAACAATAATATATTTGGCATGGTGATCTTTATCAGCCTGATGCTCGATTATGCATTTTAGCATCAGAAAGATTACTACTTCTCCAAACAGTGATCGATAATAATCCTGTTATAGGACGCAGCATATTCCGAGGCAGCCTGTATCAGTTTTAAATGGATCTCGCCAAGCACTGTGTCAGTGGAGCCTTCCAGGTAACGGACACCACAGATGCTTTTTGCCTTGGAGATTAGATCAGGCTCTAAGCCCGGCAGGTTGGTTGTGCGTGAGGCCATTGCCATCAGGCGTTTGTCGCCTCTTGCCAATGCTTGCTGAGCACTCTTTTTGGGGTCTGCATTTTTCAGCCACAACAGGGATTCGACACCGTTTTTCTCTTGTGGGGTAACCTGGCTCATATCTATACCCTCCATCTCCTGGCAGGCGCTGATTAGGAGAAATAAAACTAGCGGTAAGATGGATCGCTTCACTCGATATCCTCTCGTTTGCGTGCGAATCGCAATAACTCCAAAGCCCATAGTATGACGCCGCTCACTGCGCCGTAAAGATGTGCATCTACGATAACACGTCCACTTGCCAGTGACTCACTGCCGGGCATCGGTCCCTGCCACTGCTCCCAGAGCAGTTTTAATACTAGAAACGCGAGTATGAGCAGGGAAGGGATGGGCTGGGATTTGAGTTGGTTCAAGATGGCCCAGCTCAGGAGGCCATGCAGCATACCTGACAGCCCCTGGTACCAGACCACTTCCGGGCTGAATAGCCATAAACCTAAAGAGGTGCCCAGTATCAGCAGAGCGATTCTCAACAGACACCAGCCAGAACGATAGGTTGTAAGAAATAGTCCCCAGATCAGCCAAAACCCGGCAAGGTTCATCGATAAGTGACCCCATCCCAAATGAGTCAGATGGCCGCTGATCAGACGCCACCACGCACCCGCGGCAATGGGGGTACGGTGGTATTGCAGGGTTTCGATGAGTGACCCCGGCAACAGCGCAATCAGCAGACAAGCAAGGCTGATGACCAGCGGACAGGTGAATCGCCGTGGCTCAAATACTTCACCCACGGGTGATTAACCAGGACTACTACAGATCGGGCAGGCGGGGTCTGACATCAAGCGTAGGGTTCGCCACTCCATCTGCAGGGCATCCATCAACAGGAGCCTGCCTTTCAGGGTTTTTCCAACCCCTGTCAACTGTTTGATGGCTTCTATTGCCTGAATGCTGCCGATCACGCCGACCAGGGGAGCGAGTACACCATTTGCAGAACATGTCTCATCCATCTCTCCCTCATCAGGATAGAGGCAATGATAGCAGGGTCCGCCTGGCTGTCCTGTAAAGACACTGACCTGTCCTTCCATACGGATGGCGGCCCCTGACACCAGCGGTGTTTGATGGGTATAGCAAGCCTTGTTGATGGCGAATCGGGTTGCGAAATTATCGGTGCCGTCGAGCACAAGATCGGCCTTTTTAACCTGAGTCACAAGCTGTACTTCATCAAGTTGTTTCGAGATGGTTTCGATCGTACATTCAGGATTGAGGGCTAGTAGAGACTCTCGAGCCGACTCTACTTTGAGTTGACCGATTCGTTCAGTGGTGTGGACGATTTGTCGTTGCAAATTTGTCAGGTCTACCTGGTCGAAATCGACCAGTACCAGCGTACCGACACCGGCTGCGGCCAGATACATGGCTGCCGGTGAGCCAAGTCCACCGAGGCCAATGATCAAAATCCGTGCGTCGAGTAGTTTTTGCTGTCCCTCGATGCCTATCGACGGAAGCATGATTTGTCGGCTGTAACGCAGCAGTTGATCGTCGTTCATTTGGATAGATCCTATGCCTGTCGAAAGGTTTAGCGTACCATTCAGCCGTCCAAGAGATGGGCTGAATAGTTAAGGTTTAGAAGTACTTGCGCCAGTGCTCAGGGCGTTGATCACGCAGATTGTGGTTCATGCGTTGATAGCGGTCAGCGAAAATCATTCGGGTACACTTCGAATCGCTGCGATTACAACCCATATTGGCGCGTTCAGTCTCCTCGGTGTAGTGATAGAGGGCACGCTTGAGGCGATAGAGTAAACGGTTGTCGATATGTAATCCCATCGAGGTCAGGCCAATCTCTATCTGTTCGAGGGAGACCTGCATCAACTCGTAACTGAGATGCAAATGGGTCTTGGAGTGTGGGGTTGCATGAAGAATGCCGTCTACATCGGCCAGCAGCATGGCGGCAGTAGCAGCCTGATTGGGGTCCGGGTGGAGTTCGACAAAGTGAATGTCCCGGTTTTTCACCATGTCGTGTGGGGGGTCACCCATAAGGATCAATCCTATCGAAAGCGGCGAAATAATCAAGCAATCTAGGAGTCTGTCGGATTTAGGTGATCGTAGCGAGGGAAAGCCATTTTGAGTCAGGTTTACTGATTAAATGAGGCGAATAGTGAGCCTATTTAACGAATTTAATCGGGGAATCTGGCCAAAATGGCTTTTCCGCAGTAGATTCATCCTAAGTCCGACAGGCTCCTAGTATAGGACACGACAATAGTTACTTCTCCACCATCCTAGATTCCGTGATGCGTGGCAGGCCAGCCAAATCCTGGTGTGTTGCAATCTCAGCAAGTCCAGCCTTTCTGAGCAGGTCATGAACCTCAGTAGCCTGTTGGTAGCCATGTTCCAGCAATAGCCATCCACCGCCTTTCAATCTGCCTGCGGTCGCTTGTTGAATGATTAACCGGATAGCAGACAACCCATCACTGCCCGATACCAGCGCTGTGCGGGGTTCCTGAGGGAGATCTCCCTGGGAGAGGTGCGGATCGTCTTCCTCAATGTAGGGTGGATTGCTTACGATCAGGTCATATGACACTCCGGTCGGTAGTGCATTGCACCAACTCCCCTGAAAGAAAACAACCTGATTGAGTGAGTGACTTGCGGCATTCTCTCGGGCCAGGGTCAACGCTTTTGCTGAAAGATCGGTGGCATGTATCTGCGCATCCGGACGCTCGCTAGCCAGTGCCAAAGCGATGGCGCCGCTGCCGGTGCCCAGATCAGCAAGCCGTGGCTGAGATCTACCTTGCAAATGATGGAGCGAACGCTCCACCAGTAGTTCGGTTTCCGGTCGTGGGATCAGGGTATCCGGACTGACCTGCAGTGTCAGTGACCAGAATTCGCGCACACCGGTGATGTAAGCGATCGGGGTGCCTGAAAGACGCTGTTCAATGAGCGCATTGTAGCGCTTGTACTGATCGGGTGTCAGTGTTTTCTCAGGCCAGGCAAAGAGGTAGCTGCGTGGCATGTCGAGTAGATGACAGAGCAGCAGAGCAGCTTCCAACTCAGGGTTGGCGTGCGGTAGGTCTGCTAGTATGCATCTGGCGGATTGCAGGGTCTGCTGCAGGGTGATCATGGCGTTATGGAGAGCGGATCAGGCTTCACCCATTGCTGCCAGTGCTTCAACCTGTTGCTCGCGCAACAGTGGATCGATGACCTGATCCAAGGCCCCGGTCATCACCTCATCCAGTTTATAGAGGGTGAGATTTATGCGGTGGTCGGTCAATCGGTTCTGAGGGAAATTGTAGGTGCGTATGCGCTCCGAACGGTCGCCACTGCCGACCTGGAGTTTTCGAGAGCTGGCCTGTTCACTGGTGATTTTTTTCTGTGCCTGGGAGAGCAGTTTTGCTTGCAACAGCGACATGGCGCGGGCCTTGTTCTTGTGCTGGGATCGCTCATCCTGACACTCCACAACAATCCCACTAGGTAGATGGGTCAGGCGTACGGCAGAGTCTGTTTTGTTGACATGCTGACCACCCGCACCGGAGGCACGATAGGTATCGATGCGCAGGTCACCATTGTTGATCACCACATCATCGACTTCTGCCGCTTCCGCAAGAATTGCCACGGTACAGGCGGAGGTATGAATACGTCCCTGGGACTCGGTTTCCGGAACCCGCTGTACCCGGTGGGTACCCGATTCAAATTTCAAGCGGGAGTAGACAGCGTTGCCGCTGATACGACAGACGACCTCTTTGTAGCCGCCATGCTCTCCATGGCTCTCACTGATGGTCTCGGTCTGCCAATGCTGAGACTCGGCGTAGCGCAGATACATACGGTAGAGGTTACTGGCGAAGAGGGCCGCTTCGGCACCACCGGTACCTGCACGGATTTCCAGAAAGACATTGCGCTGATCGTTTGGATCAGCAGGGATCAGGAGGAGTTGCAGTTCGGGTTCGAGCTTCTTTTTTGTTGCCTGAGCAAATGCCAACTCCTCTTTGGCAAGCGGTGCCATTTCGGGGTCGGTCATCATCTCCTGGGCTGCATGTACGTCCTCTTCTGCATTCACGTAGCCACGAAAGGCCTCAACGACAGGTTCCAGTTGTGCATATTCCCGGCCCAGGTCACGAAACTGGTTCTGATTGCTCTGGATCTCGGGATCAGCCAGAAGGGCAGTGATCTCTTCGAAGCGTTCCGCGATTTGATCCAGCTTACCGCGCAGTGAGGGCTTCATGATTTGTTATCGGTTTTTTTAAGCTGGAACAGTGTATTGGCGGCTTCCAGTAATTCCATCTGACCATTGAACCCCGCTTGGCGCATCTGTGCACTGGGGGTGTGCAGCAGCTTGTTGGTAAGCGTGCGTGCCATAAATTGAATGACCTCATCAGCGGGCTTGCCTTTAGCAAGCTGCTGTAGGGCCTTTTGCAACACCTCGTCTCTAAGTTGCTCGGCATAACAGCGATAGTCCTGAATCAGCTCTACGGCATCCAGGGAGCGCAGCCACCCCATGTACTCACCGACATAGTGATCAATGATCTCCTCCGCCTGCTCGGCAGCTTCTTCTCGAGAGCGCATATTCTCCTGGATAACCTCATCCAGATCGTCGACAGTGTAGAGGTAGATGTCACTCAGGTCAGATACCTCAGGTTCGATATCTCGGGGTACAGCGATATCGACCATGAAGATCGGTCGGTGTTTACGCTCCTTGAGTGCACTCTCGACCGTCCCTTTACCCAATACGGGAAGCGGGCTGGCAGTCGATGAGATGACAATGTCGGCTTCGGATAGATGGCTGCTCAATTCGGTCAGTGCAATGGCATAACCATCGAACTGGGCGGCAAGGGCGTGTGCCCTTTCGACTGTTCGATTGGCGACAATGATGCGCCCGACACCGTGCTGATTGAGATGGCGGGCAGCCAGTTCAATGGTTTCGCCCGCACCGATAAGCAGTGCGGTCTGTTCGGAAAGATTGCTGAAAATCTGTTTGGCCAGACTGACTGCGGCAAATGCCACTGAAACCGGGCTGTTGCCTATGGCCGTGTCAGTTCGGATCTGTTTCGCAGCAGAGAAGGCATGCTGGAAGAGTTTGAATAAGAGCTTCCCTGTGGTTCCGGCATCGGTGGCCGTCTGATAGGCAGCCTTCACCTGTCCCAGGATCTGTGGCTCGCCTAGCACCAGGGAATCCAGACCACAACTGACACGAAGCAGGTGCTCGACTGCATCCATGCCGAAATGGCTGTAGAGGTAAGGGTTGACCCGGTCACCCGCTAAGCCGTGAAAGCGGCTTATCCAATCCGCCAGCGGCTCATGGTCCTCCTGGCTGATGGTGCAGTAGAGCTCTGTGCGATTGCAGGTAGAGAGTATGACGGTCTCTTCAACCGCAGGGTTTTCCTGCAGGCTACGCAACGCTCCCGCAATGATATCGGGGCCAAAGGTAACCTTCTCGCGGATATCCACGGGTGCGGTTTTATGATTGAGTCCAATAGCGAGTATCGACATTCAAATTTAGTGCACAGGTTACATGGAAGGGAAATTTTGTTATATCAAGGGGTTAAATTCAAGTTTAATTCGCACTCTTAACTCTTTGATGTGTATAGTGTGGTGTGATACACAGCTCATCTCTTAAGCGGATCTTAATCTTTGAAGTCCATGATAGGCGGGAACTATACGAAAAAAAACTATCGCATGAGATGACAGTTGAGGTTAACCCTGATTGCTAAGTGACCGGGTTGTCTGTTATTAATGTGGAGTCAATTATAAAAAGTCGCTTATAAGAAACACGTAATTCAATAATATTTAGGGCGGTAGTGTGTCTCGATGAAACAGCTCAACTTTTGAGGAGGATGAGTCTATGCAGGTGCAAAAGTTTGTGTCCGCAGCTGTAACCAGCGGTTTGATGTTTTCCAGTTGTGCTATAGCCGGTGTTGCCAAGGATCTTCCGCTGCCAAGCGGTACTCCGGACGCCAATACAATCGCGGATCAGGTCTATTTCGTTAACCATTTCTACGCGCTGAAGAATTTTGGGATCACTAACAATAACAAGGACCCCAAAAAGAGTAACAGGGCTATCCCTGGCAAGATCACGGTTATCGTGAACAAATCGGCGGGTAGTAAGCCAACCACAATTACCGTCGAACGCTATCTGAACAACGAATATGACGATGGCTCCACCAACGGCCAGGATATTGCCATCTTTCGTTCCGGTAAGCTGAAAGGCACCGGGATGTTGATTACCGACTACATAGATGACAACAAGAGTCAGGCCTACTCCATCTGGCTACCTGCGCTGCGTAAGGTCCGCCGTTTTGCCGAGCCTGCCCATGACGATGCCTGGGGTGGTACCGATTTTACCTTTGGCGATGTGACCTTGCGTAAACCCAAAGACGAGACCCATGAACTGCTCGGAACCGAGACTTTCAATGATTGTTTGGGTGCTATCGGTAAAGAGGAATCGAAAAACAAGTATCTCCCAAACCCACCGGAAGCGGCATGCGAACACAAAGGGAAAGAGGTCTACAAGCTGAAGAGTATGACCAAGCGGGAGAACTGGTGGTATGACCATCGAGTCAGTTATGTCGATACCAAGACCTTCGCAGACTATCGTACCGAGTTTTTCAAAGGCGATAGCAAGATCAAGGTGATCGATCGGGACTGGCGGTCTCTCGAACAAGACGACCCGCGCGCCCAGTACTGGGGGTACTGGTATGGAAAAACCTTCGGATCCGGACATGAGACCTGGGCGGTGATACCCAAGGAGATCGTCCAGTTTAATCAGGGGTGGACATCCGATTATTGGTCTGAGAAGACCCTGAGAAAAATAAAACGTTAATCATAAATGGGAGCACCCTTCCAAGGTGCTCCCAACTAAATCCGGCCTACCGGCAAACGGAGGCCATACACATCATCGAATCCGGCAATAGTTAGGGATTAAGGGCTGCCGGTGATCGTTGAACCCGGGAGGAATCATTCATGTTCAAACGCTGTAAGTTGCATCAGTCGATACTGCTCGCTTTGATTTTACCAACGGTCTCCTTTGCTGAAGTGGAGGTAACCGGTTATCTGAAAAATGAAACATCTGTCTTTACCCGGCAGGGTCAGCTGACCGGCGAAGCGGAGACCATGCTCGACCAGAATGGTCATGACAAGGGTGATTTGCTGAAGTTCGAGAACTCTGCGCGCGTCTTCCTGAATGGTGATCTCGGTGAAGAGAGTACCTGGCATGCCGATCTGAACTTCATTTACGACTCTGAAGGGGTTAACGATTACTACAAGGGTCATGAACTCTATACCCAACACGACTATCTGAGGGAACTCTACGTCGATACCAGCCTGTTGGGCTGGGATCTGCGCCTGGGTAAGCAGCAGGTCGTTTGGGGTACTGCCGATGGTATCAAGCTACTGGATATCATCAATCCCACCGATTTCCGTGAACTCAATCAAAATGCCATGGAAGATGCGCGCATTCCGATCTGGATGATCAATGCAGAGCGAAATATCGGTGATAGCAGTAACTTTCAGTTTATCGTGTCTCAGGTGGAAGAGAACAAAATACCTGGACTCAATCCGGTTGGTGATGCTGGACACCCCTTCCTGATGAAGGGTGTTGAGACCATCAGTGGTCAGGTGAATGGCTTTTATAATATTGCGCCGGCCCTCAGTAATGTAGCTGCTACCTTCAATGCTGCTGCAATGGGCGGTGGCTTTACCAGCGGCATGCAGTTACCCGTGGGCCTCAATCTCTTTGCCGGTCTGACCGTTGACGGTTTTGCAGGGAATTTCTGGGATGCTGCGACAACACCGGGTCTACTGAACCCTACAGTGCCAACTGATCCAATGGCCGCTCCGGGTTGGCTGCTGTTGAATGCCTTCTCACAGTTTGGTTTTACCGGCCAACCTAATTTTCCTGCTGGCTTGACTGATCCAAACGGTAACTTTGGCGAAACCAACCTGATGCCGATCACCGGACTTACACCACTCAGTCCTACTGAGGTCAGTTGGCAGCCAAGCAAGGCTTCCTCGGCATTTGAATTAATGTCCAATGCCACCTTTGCCACATTCAACACCTTCACCAGCTTCAGTCCATCGACGCCGACAAGTACCACCAGCGAGTGGGTACGCGACTATCCGGATGACAGTGATGTCAATGCCGGTTTTCGTTTCCGTAATTCGACGGATGGTGGTTTGAACTGGTCTGTCAACTACTTCCACCACTATGGAGGCAATCCGGATATCGATCTCAGTTGGAGAAATTCGACAGGGGATGAGTTGACCGTACAGCGTGCGCCAACCCTCTTCTTCGATACTAACGGTACGCCAGGCCCGCAACAGAACGATACCTTTGTTCCCGATGTATCGACCAGCTTGAGCAGAGATCAGGCTCGGGCAAACTGGGATATGGGTAACGCAACAACCATTCTGGTCCACGGTGGAACCGGTTCCACCTACTATGGTGCCCTTGATCCGAGTGCTGTACTCCCTGCACTGGCAGACGGTAGTCCCTTCAATGAGCCTCCTGCGATGGGTGCCGGTGCGCCCACGCTGCGTTTCACCGAGTCGCTGCATCGGGTCAACAGCCTGGGCACCTCATTCGACTATGCGCTTGAAGTGGGTGATGTCCCATTGGTGCTAAGGGGTGAGTTCCTCTATGACGAGGGTGAAAAGCAACCGATTATAGACAAGTTTCTGTTGTCTATCGGTGATCTGACCAATGCCCTGAAAATGGAAGATGCGGACTACTTCAAGTATGTGCTGGGCGCCGATATCACGGTTGCCACCAACTTGCTGATCAGTGGTCAATTCATCCAGTTCCGCAATCTCGACTTTATTGAAGAGAAGGATACCTGCGTGACCCAGACCGGGCAGATGATGGACTGTAGTCGTTACACGGCTGACTTCCCCACCATGAACCTCTCCAACGGTCTAAAGATGGGTTATGAGGACAAAGAGTTCTATTCACTCTTTTTCTCCAAACCCTTTGGCGACTCTCAGGAGCATCGCTGGAACAATATCTTCATCTACGAAGAGGGTGGCGGTAAGTGGAATCGTATGGATGTTGAATACACTTTCACCGACACGGTTCTTGGCTCTGTGGAGTGGAACAACTATTGGGGTGATGAAGACACCACCTTCGGTCAGTTCGAGAAATCATCTAACTTCCAAGTAGGTCTGAAGTGGATCTTTGAATGATCCTGGAAATGGATTTACATCAATAATCAAAGCAGGTACAGATGTCCGGTAGTGATACCGGGCATCTGTATGTCTTATTGTGCTTTCACGGGGGTTGAGCCATGAGTGGTTCTGCGTCAAATAACGCGACAGGAAATCAGTGGGCTGAGCGCTATGCGGACTTTGTCATCAAGTTTCGCTGGCCCTTAATGTTGATCCTGCTGGTGGTTACCGTTGTGGCCGCTCTGCAGATAAAAAATCTGGATATGCGTAACGATCCGGATACACTGCTGCCACCAAGCAACCGTTACGTGGCAACCAACCTCTATGCCGAACACAACTTCGGCATGGGTAATCTGATGGTCTTCGCACTGCGTATCAACGAAGGCGATGTATACAATAACTGGTTCGTCAACAAGGTCCAGGAGATACACGACCGTTTGGTTGCTTTACCGACTGCCCGTGAATCCAACTTCATCGATATTGCAGCGAAAAAGATCAAATTCATGGGGGCCGACGAAAATGGATTGGTCTTCAAGCGTCTTATTCCCACCGAAGGTATCAGCAACGATGCAGATACTGCCGAACAACAGCTCGCTTTCCTCAAGGAAGGTGTCGAGGGTAATCCCGTCATTGGTCCAATGCTGGTGGGATTTGAAGATGCCGATGGGAACAAATGCGAGTTTAAGGACAAGGATACAAAGAACTGTACTGCAAAGTCTCTCTACATCATTGGCGACTACACCGATGAGGTAAAGGAGATCTATCTCCCCTGGGTACGTGATGTGCGGGCTATGATGGATGAATATAGTCAGGATGATCGCTTTGAGGTACTTGTTGCGGGGGAACCCTACTTCCTGGCCTGGATGTTGGCTGACCTGGTCAATAAGTGGTGGCTGTTTGTCATCTCCTTTGCCATTGTCATCGCGGCGCTTTGGTTTGAGTTCCGCAATTGGCGTGGCTCCCTGTTCCCGATTATCGGGGTTAGTGCAACCATCATTCTGACCTTGGGATTGATGGGTTTCTCGGCCTTCAAGCTGACTACCATGATGGTATTGACGCCGATGCTGCTATTGGCGATAGGTATTGGACACTCGGTACAGGTAACCCGGCGCTTTATGCAGGAGCAGGCTGTTTCGGGGGATTGTGAATCGGCAGCCAAGGTTGCCATCTCGCATACCATCGTTCCAGCCACACTCTCGATTGTTACCGATATGGTCGGTTTCGCGACCCTGGCAACAGTGGATATCTCATTCTACAAAGCGTATGCCTATTTCGGTATGTTCGGCATGCTGACGCTGCTGTTTACAACCACAACCTTGATTCCATTGTTGGTGATGACCTTTCCCTGCAGTCGCAGTGAAGTGGGTGAAGGACATGAGCATGCCTGGGAGTCAAAGGTCGGCGGGTTTATATCCGGTCTGTTGACCGGGCCTGGAAAGTTGATTCCGATCGGTATCGTTGTCGCTATTCTTGGCTGGTCAGTCTATGAAACCGATATCCTTAACGGTACTTCCGAGGATCTGATGCCGGGTGTCGAGAAGGGCATTAACTACTCCCGTGCTGCGTTTAAGGAAAAATCGATCACCATTCAGCATATCGAGCGGTTGAACGATATTATGCCGGGTGTGATTTCAGTTTCAATCCCGATACGTGGTAAGGAACCGGTCTCCGAGTTGTGTGTGGATGCCCTCTTTCCAGAGGAGATCTACGATATTGAGGATCCGCAGGAAAAGGTGGCACAGTGCGAAAAAGCCAGAATGGAATTGGCTTGTTGGGATCCCGATCCCTGTGGTGCTCAGGGCATCTTCAATCAGGCTGATGTATTGGCCGATATTGAAGCACTGGAAGAGTGGATGCGTGCTCACCCCTTTATCGGCTTCACCGGCTCCTATGCGCAATACATTCGTCTGGTGAATATGTTACTGACGGCCGAACCGGGTGAACAACCGGATGTCAAAGATCTTTATATCCCGACTTCGAAAAAACTGCGTTCCATCGATCCCGATGACGATAGAGGAGGTGATGATATCGTCCAGCTCTACAATGGTCTGCTTGAAACCATGACCGAAGAAGGTGATATGGACTCCTTCGTGATGAAAAACTGGAACGAAGGTGTGGTGATGGGATTCGTCAATACCATGGACCCGGTAGAGACCCATCAGGTTACCATGGATATCCAACAATACATCGAGGATCACAAACAGGATCCAGGCTTCAGCAAAGTGAACTTTGGTCTGCGCTCCGGCCCGGTTGAAGATCTTTCTGGCGACAGTAATGAAATCTCCGTCGATGGTCTGGATTATGTCAGACCGGCGCTTGGTGGATTTCTTGGCACCACGGAAGCCACTCGTGAGGTGGCGGTGGATAACTGGCTGGCAGGTCCATTGCTGACGGCTGCCGCAGTATTTGTGATTGCGGCACTGATCTTCCGCTCATTTGTGGTCTCGATTATCCTGATGGTGCTGTTGTTCATCACCCTGTTTGCCCAATACGGACTCGGTGGTTATATGACCAGCATTCAAAACTGGTCGGGTAACCTGGCCTTCCATCTTCAGGTGGCATTGAGTATCGCGATGGGACTGGGTATAGACTACGGCATCTATATGATGTCGCGACTCAAGGAGGAGATACAGGCAACAGCTGGCAACTGGCAGGAATCTTTGATCAATACCCTGAATACCACCGGTTCAGCGGTAATTATTTCAGTGATTGTACTGCTTGGCTGTTTTATCCCACTGCTGAATACCGATCTTGCCAATACCTGGGGATTGGGTATCTACATCAGTCAGGCACTGCTGATCGATGTAGTCACGGCCTTGACCATTCTGCCGATGCTGGTTGCCTGGTTGAAACCAAGGTTTGTTTTTGGTGAATATAAAAACTAAAAAAGTGAACTGAGCTGGATCTTAGATTCAGTAAAGACTCGAGCCGGCGTTATCGCCGGCTTTTTTTATTCAGTTGAGTGTCCGCAAATAAACGCGAATCAATGAAAATATTTCTTTTACTATTCATAGGAAATCCTTATTAATGTTTGCATTGATCTGTCTTCATTTGCGGACAAATTCCGTGGTCTGGCAAAATTATTTTATTGTGATGAATATGTCCTACCAACCACATCAGGTGAAGCGCCTAAAAAGTATATGTTTCCAGTTGTAGGCTAGTGTAGTGTCCTAAACATATTATCCATTTTGCAATACAACCTTGGCTCGCCCCACTTTTTCCAGTATCTGATCAACGCTTTTAGT
>JAHXHU010000313.1 GCA_025656375.1 Candidatus Thiodiazotropha sp. (ex Ustalcina ferruginea)
AAACTGTTATTCGGGGATCCACCAGATCCCGATATTTCACCACTTCAATCCAGGCTGCTATTCTCATGAATATTTATGGGACAGCAGTGTCCTGGAATATATTCCGCGTTAACAGTCAATGCGTCATTTAAGTATTTTCGTGCATTGCTTCTGTTTCCAGTTGCCAGTTCAATCATGGCGCGCAGATAGTAGTTATTCGCAATACGTCCATTTTCACTGCTTAGGACTTTATCTGATATTCTCCTAGCAGATTTATAATCCTGCTTCTTAATATATGATAGTGCTAATAGATTATTCCCCCTATCTGAAGACCCCGAACCATCTTTCTCCAATTCGGTAATTGCCTCATCTATCGCCCCATGGCTGAGATAGAGTTGAGCGAGTTCCTCCCTGATACGAGTGTCCTCAGGATTAGACTCTGCAGCTCTTCTTAGATATTCAACCCCTTGAGAATAATCACCAGACTGGCTTGCAGCCAACCCGATCATGGTAAGTATCTCAACATCTCTATTCTTATCATGGGTTGACTGCAGAAGTGATAGCGCTTCTTTTGGTTTGTCTAGCCGAAGTTTTATTTCACCAAGTAGTTTTCTTGCTTGAAGGTGCGTTGGCACTTGGTAGACGTAACGAGTTAGCAGCAGGTTTGCCTGTTCATAATTATTACCTGAGTAATGAAGTGCGCCAAGAAGTAGCATAGTTGGAAGGTGGCCTGGAATATTAGTGTGCACTTCAGACAATTCGTCTATAGACGCATCATATTGCTTCAAAAGATATTTATGGAGGCCGGACAAGTATGAAATATAGTAATTTTTCTTATGTTTAGCCTTCAGTTCTTTTAAATAGTGACCACCATCATCCAGATTTCCCATATAAAGCAGTACCTGAACGAGCGCTACTTTGATCATAAATTTTTGGCGTGCTGGTTCACCATTAGGCAACAAAGATATTGCTTTCTTTAATGCATCAACTGCCTTGAGATGATTTTGCAGTTTGGCATTCACAAGACCAATGTCATGCCAAACATTGTAATTTTCAGCATCTACAGCAAGCGCTCTATTCAGGAAATCTAATGCTAAGTCTTCTTTTTCCTTTATACTTGAAGCCTTTGCCAGAACCCTTAACGCTCTAACGCTATTGGGGTCGAGATCCAAGTTTTTCTTTGCTAGTGCTTCACCTTTTTCTATCATTTGCTCACTGACATATGAGTTTGAGACGACCCCCCTCACATAATCTTGCTCTACACCCTGGAATTTCCCTTTCTCATACTCCTCCAGAATCTCTTTGTGTTTTCCTTGCATATCCCAAGAAGCGAGTAGCAACAATTGTAACTCACTTGTCAGAGTAGTTGACTTAGAGATCTGGTTAATCTCCTTTTCAGCGGAAGAACCATCTCCTGTCTTTATGTAGCTACTGGCCAATAATTGCCTGGCATCATTATTGTCGGAGCTATCCTGAAGGATGGTTTTAAGCTCGATAATCGCCTTTGAATATTCACCGTTCGAGAGACTGGCCTTAGCTGCCTCTAACATCTCAGCTTCAGTGTTACCAAGAGAACACGCAGATATAAAAAGTAACAGAACAAGGATATATATCAAGGTCGAGCTAATTTGTAATTTTATAGTTGAGACTGCCTGAGTCATTACCGGATCACCGCTAGAATTAATGTCTAAGGTCAGATCTACGTTTATATTTTTCAAGCCATACAGAGGTCCGTGAAATAGTATATGACTGATGTTCATCCTCCACTACTTTCCGCGCATATCCCCTTGCAATCTCCTATTTGCCGATTTGGTTGAGCACTATATTCGGCAGCGTATTTAGAACTTATTTAAGTCCATACTTATTGACTAGATCGTATAAAGTGGGCCTACTCACTCCCAAAAGATCTGCAGCTTTGGAAACATTACCTTCCACAAAGCTCATTGCCCTGATAATTGCCCTGGCCTCAGCCTGTTCTCTAACTTCCCTTAAATTGATAGGCATACTATCCTCACTATCTTGGCTGAGCTGAAGTTCATCGATCATCCGCCATAATGACAGATCGTTTCATTATGTTTTCAAGCTCCCTAACATTACCTGGCCAGGAATACCCTTCTATCGCCTTCAAGGCCTCCTTTGTAAAGCCTGTCACTTTCGATGAGTTCTGCTTCGCATATTTTGTCAGAAATGACCAGACCAATAGAACAGCATCCCCAGCACGATCTCTGAGAGGAGGAATATTGATCGTTATTTCGCTGATTCTATAATAGAGATCTTCTCGAAACTCACCTCGTTCAATCTTCTCTTCTAAATATTGATTAGTGGCGCAGATCACTCTCACGTTAACAGGAATCTCATCTCTGCCACCAATTCTTTCTATGACTCTCTCTTGTAGAAAACGAAGCATTTTAGCTTGCTAATCCAATGGGCATATCGCCAATTTCGTCAAGAAAAATGGTCCCTCCATTCGCACTTTCTATTTTCCCTATTGTCCGTTTTGCAGCACCAGTAAATGCACCCTTCTCATATCCATATAGCTCACTTTCAAGGAGGTTTTCTGGAATAGAAGCACAAATTAATAGCTGCAAATCTTTCATCACTTCTATCACTTAAACCATGAATTGCTCGAGCCAGCACCTCTTTCCCTGTTCCACTCTCACCCAAGAGCAGGGCAGTTATATTAGTCGGACTGACTTTTTCAATAATTCTGCAAATGTCCAACATCTCAGGGCTATTCGCAATCACACCATCCAGTGGTGAATTACGCTGAATTTTATTCAAACCCCGGTTTTCCTCCTCCAGGCTGTGCACATGAAAAGCACGTTCAATGATCACTCGCAGCACATCAGGATCAATCGGCTTTTGATAAAAGTCATAAGCACCTAACTCAATCGATTTCAGGGCATTCACCCGGTCATCATTTCCTGTAACCACAATAACCTTTGTCTGAGGAATTAAATTCAGTATTTCTTGTAGCGTTGCAAATCCTTCACTGACATTTGTTGGATCGGGTGGCAGTCCAAGATCTAAGGTTACAACAGGAGCCGATGTCTTTCTGAGAAGACTGATTGCACTCGCTCTATCTCCGACAATATGAACATCATATCCATCAAAACTCCACTTTAACTGACTATGAAGACCTGGATCGTCTTCAACAATAATCAGTGGTTTTAATTTGATATTTCCTTTACTCACATTTATGCCTCGGCAGTTGCAGCTGAGTGATAACCTGACGTATCATCTGAAAGATCCAACGGTATTGAAATGGTAAATTTTGTCCCAATACCCTTCTCGCTCTCCACTTTCAGACTTCCATTTAACGAAGTCACATACTCCCTGGTCTCATAGACTCCAATTCCCATACCGGCATTCCCTTTTGTTGTTTGAAATGGAAGAAACAGTTTTTCCTTTATAAACAGCATGTCCATTCCAATACCATTATCCTCTATTTGGATTACAGCATTGTCATCCACTCTATCTACCGACACTTTGACTTGGCCATCTTCCTGTGATGCTTCCTGGGCATTTTTTATCATATGCACCATGACTGCAGTAAACCTGTCTTTATCAGCAAGAATTTTTAGAAAGTTACCATTTACAGTTAGGCTTGGTTTAGGCATGTAGGCATAAAGTTCCTTTACAGCTTGTGCAACAGACTCTTCAATGAAAAACTGCTTAGTCATTGTTGACTCAAACCTTCCCTGCCTCAACTGTGCCAACAATCGTCCCATTTTGTTCACAGCATTGCCAATAGTATTAACTGCATCATCCATAAAAGCGGGATTATTCTTATGTCGCTCAGCATTTTTCACAACCAATTCAAGTTGTGCAATCAGGTTTTTAAGGTCATGCACCACAAATGCAGAAAGCCGGTTAAAGGCTTCAAACTGATTGGCTTGACTCAATGCCTCAGAGGTTTGAAGTAGCGCTAAATAACTTCCCGCCTGTTTAGCTGCCGCCTTTATCAGATCCCTGTCCTCCCAATTGATCGATCTGAAAGACTGAGGGCGTATCAGTAGTACAAAACCGATAAGGCTCCCATGGTGCTTGATGGGTACAATCAGCCAGGCATCCTCGACTTTGACAAGCGCTTCTCTTATGGTCAGGTTGTCATACCGTCCTGGAAATGAAACCAACTCATCAACATCTATGATCCAATCGCTTCCAGAAAAATAGGTAACCAGATTACCTTTTGCCTCGAATGATAGATTCATTTCGTTCGCATTCCAGTCACTGACACATTGATAACTGCCACTATTATCCTGCATCCATAGATGTCCACCCCCGGCATTGACAGTGTCAGATATTGCCTGAATAACTCTGGTACGGATCTCTCTACTTCCTCGTCCATCTGAGAGTGTCTGAACAACCCTTAGCCACTCATCACGCCAATCATACTTATAGCTAAAAAAGTGTTTATTAACAAAGACTTTGACCTTTGACCTCAGACTATTTGAAAACAGCACTACGATGAGAAAGATTATTCCTGCAAACACAAAGGCAATCTGTGTCGCCTTCCCCCAGCTGCCGCCGTAAATCCGAATGTAGTAACCTACACCTGCCATTGTCACCAGACAGACACCAGCAGCAATCAGTGTGGTGGCATGGAACATAACCTGTTTCGAGACGAAGACTCGCACTGACCAGTTGGGATTCCTTGTAGCGGCAATCGCCACAAACGGTACAACAAGTGAACTGGTCAACCCCCTTGCTTGCCAGAGCGTCTCGTCCACCCGCCTGAACATGAGAGCATCTGCATAGAGAAGAAAGTCGTAAACGAAAAGCACACCCATGCCCAGGTAGAGGTATTTCACAGCCCAGCGCATATCAGGTCGCGTACTTCGATAGAGCTGCTCAATCAATATTAAACCGGTTATCGCAAATCCAAGATGTCCTACCAGTTGTAAACTTAATACCCCCCCCAGCCTCTGATAGTCGGAAATACCTGAGCCAAGAGTTCCATTCCCACAAGAGATGCAGATACCGTGAAGACAAACGATGGTGCATATCCCAGCAGACCGCTATCAGTCCCGGCAGCCGCCTTTAGGGTCTTCAGAAGATGAAACAGGAATCCAAACCAAGCAAGATTTTTCGCTATCTCAAAAATCTGGTAGGTAGCTATTGTGAGTGCAGATTCCTGCAGCTGGAACGCAACGGCAGACAGCGCCCAACAAGCTGATGTTACCGAGGCCACGAGTAGGTACGTCCCCTCGATGCGTCCCCGCCAGCTAGTCAGGAGCAGTACACAGAAGAGCAGGAAGAGGGAGGCGGAAATGGCATAACCGACGATTCCAATACTCAAGCAGTTAATCCTCTATACAGATTTTGATGGGATAAAACAGAATGAACTTTTTGCGTGCATTGACAGACGTACTACTTTAAACCCCACAAACCCATGCTCTGCATGCCAGTTAGCATGACCGAATGAATTTATTACTATTCAATAAGTTAACGGACGACGATTAATATTCTGATAATTATCTATAGAATATATTATAAGGAATGGTGAACTGATTCACCCCATCAAGTCGTATTTATCAGGGAATCTAGATTCTGACACTGACTCCCTCGATAATAGCCGACATATTAACGGATTCAATTTTAACGGGTTTTAAACCATGATAAAAAATGCTGCAACTGGCCTCACCTCAACCAACCCACTCATTGCTCACCCTAGGTATAAAAAGAGAATAGTTAGAAATATCAATGGCTTTACCCTTATCGAAGTCATGGTTGTCGTGGTTATCCTCAGCATATTGGCCGCAATCGTAGTGCCGAAAATCATGGACAGACCCGAGCAAGCCCGCATTACCAAGGCAAAAAGCGATATTCGTGCACTAGAGGCCTCATTAAATCTCTACCGCCTGGACAATATGATCTACCCAACCACTGACCAAGGTCTTGAGGCACTGGTTTCTGAACCAACCGATTCTCCAGAACCACGCAACTGGAAAGAAGGTGGCTATCTGGATAGGCTACCCGTTGACCCATGGGGCAATCCCTATCTCTTTCTCAATCCCGGCACACACGGCTCGATTGATATCTATTCAGCTGGTCTCGATCTGCAATCGATCGAAGACGATCTTGGGAACTGGAATCTGGAGTGAGCACTCGTGTACCTCGCCACCTACTTGTTAATCCTCAACCAAGACTGGAGGGGTTCACCCTTGTCGAGGTGATGGTGGTTGTCATTATCATTGGCATTTTAATCAACTATGTTGCTCTCTCATTTGGACGCAGTTCACCCTCTGATCTGCTTAAATCAGAAGCGCAGCGCCTCTCCAGCCTGATCGGATTAGCGAGTGAAGAGGCGCTCCTGAGATCCATACTCATTGGTGTCGATATTGATGAGGAGAGCTATAGCTTTCTAACCCTTGATGAGGGTAACTGGGAACCGATGACCGACAATCTGTTTCGAGGTCGTAAACTACCTGAAGGGGTTGAGTTAAGTATCACTTCCAGCCAGCAAACCGACGAAAATGAAGAAGAGGTAACCCCTGAAGTCATACTGATGAACAGCGGTGAAATGACCCCCTTCGAATTGAAAATCAGTTCTGACCTGAGTGAGAGCTACTACAGACTGACAGGAAATGAAATTGGAGAACGCGTTCTCGACCATGTCTCACCCTATTGATGCCCCTCAAACCAGCGTTACCCCATCCGGTGCATCTCATTGCCGGGGCTTTACCCTACTCGAAATCCTGATAGCTCTGGCCATCCTTACCATTGCTTTTGCTTCAATCATCACCGTTTCTGCAAATCAGTCTGTCAATGTAGCCTACCTAAGAGATAAAACCCTTGCACACTGGGTGGCGATGAATCAAATGACTGAATTACAAATAAGCAAAAAGTGGCTGTCTGCGGGTAAGCAACAGGGTGACGAAGAGATGGGACTGCACAAATGGCACTGGGTCAGAACTATCACTAACACACCCGATGATCGAGTCAGGCAGGTTGAATTCACCATCTTCCGTGCGAGAGGGGACGAACATCCGGTCACAAGACTTGTGAGCTTTCTATCCCAACCTAGTGTATGACATACCCGTCACCCATTCGTAATAGAATCCAAGTAGCATCATCCGAGTGTGTGAGATGCAGGCAATCCCAGGGGTTTACGCTGCTGGAATTACTGATTGCCATCACGATCTTCGCGATCCTGGCTACATTTGTCTATGCCGGTCTCAAGGTTGTGCTCGATACCGGACATCACACCAGTCTCTACAATCAACGGATGTCAAAACTTCAATTGGGACTCAACCTTATTCAGAGAGACATCGAACAATTGGTAAATCGGCCGATTCGCGACGAGCATGGTGACCTACAGCCTGCTCTACTGAGTGGTGGTTTTTCAGGAGTGATGCTGGAACTCACCCGCGGTGGTTACTCCAACCCCATGAATCTGCCCCGCAGTAATTTGCAGCGCGTCGGTTATCAGTATGAGGAAGAAACGCTCTATAGGCTCTCCTGGCGGATGGTCGATAGGCCACAGGACAGCAAACCTTACCGGCAGAAACTGATCGATGAGATAGCCTCATTGGAGTTGTTCTATTACGATAAAGAACTGAAAAAAAAGAGTGAATGGCCCCCCCGGTCGGGAAATAGCAACACTGATGATTCACCTGAACTACCCGTTGCCATCGAGTTGATTCTGGAACTCAAGGATTGGGGCCGGGTTCGCCGTCTGTTTCGTTCAACTCAATCAATCCCTGTTGAGAAGGAATAGGAATCGATGCTGGAAAAAAGGGCAAATCGATTTGACCGTGAAAGGGGTGTGGCACTTATCACTGCCATTATTGTTGTCTCCATGGCCTCCATCGCCGCCGTAGCCATGACCCATGACCTGCAGTTGAGCATACGCAGAACCGGTAACATCATCACCGCCGATCAGGGTTATCTCTACACCTTGGGTAGTGAAGCCTGGTCACGCGGCATGCTCATCCGTGACTTGAACAACAGCAAAGAAAAGAACCGCTATGACAGCCTGGATGAAGATTGGGCCCAGGAACTACCCGCCACGCCGGTCGAAGGTGGTCAAGTGCAGGCTATCACTACCGATTTACAGGCCAGATTCAACCTCAATAATCTCTATTTAGAACCAAAATCCAATGAGGAAGCGAAGCTAAAGTTCAATACCCAACTTGCTCTATTCCAACGTCTACTGGCACGTCTAGAACTACCGGAGTCGATTGCCCAGGCTACCGCTGATTGGCTGGACGATGATATAAATGTCCTCTACCCAGACGGTGCCGAAGACTTAGAATATCTCAACCTTGAGCTACCCTATCGTACAGCAAACGGCCTCATGGCGACTCCCACCGAGCTCAGACTGCTCAAGGGCGTGGATAAGAAGATCTATGAGAAGCTCTCACCCTACATCACCACACTACCGGAGCGGACCACTATCAACGTCAATACCGCTGACAAACTTCTCATTCAAGCGCTGTCTGATACCTTGGATGAAGCGAGCGCTGAACAGCTGGTAAATGAGCGGGAAGAGAACCCGTTCAAAGAGACAAAATCATTTATCAATAGACTAAAAGCACTTTTAGATGAAAATAAAGTAAAATCTGATCAGATAACACCATTAATCTCAGTCGATAGTCATTATTATCAAATGGAGACGGTTGTCCAAATGGAAAAAAACAGCAGCCAAAGATTAGTTAGCCTCTTATATAAGGGAGAAAAGGATGTCGTTGTCATTTCTCGCACGCTCGGGGTTTACTGATGGCTGAGATCCTGATTATCCAGTGTCACGACCAAAGCTGTAATAAGGCCAATTGGCTAGTCAAGGGCGGTGGTAACTCGGAGACCTCGGAGGGCACCCTGTCTGAGGCGGCAAAACATGCCAAAGGCAGGCGCACTCTGGTTCTTATTCCGGCAACGGAAGTACTCATCACCGAAGTTAGACTTCCAACCAGAAACCGCCAACGTTTAATCCAGGCGATTCCATTCTCTCTTGAGAACGAGCTTACAGAAGATATCGACCAACTCCACTTCGCTGCCGGTAATATCGACAGTGAGAATCTAACGCCTGTTATTGTCATCGCCAAACAGAAGCTTGAGCACTGGTTACAAAAGCTGGACTCAGTCGGAATCGATCCCATCGGGATCTACCCAGACCTGCTCTGTCTACCCCTGGCTCAAGACAGCTGGTCTCTCTATCAGGATAGTCAGATTCTGCATGCCCGAACAAATACAAACAGCGGCTTCAGTGTAGATGCCATCAATGGTACAGCGACGCTTAATCTCGCACTTCAGCAGGCGATTGAACAGGCCCCCAAGCAGATAAACTTTTACCGCCTGGTCGACTCTCCTGAGTTGGTTGATCTTGCACAGCTTGATAGTGATTATGATGTCAACACCTTGGACATCAACTCCCGTAGTCAATTGACTGCTTTGTTGGCCTGCCATCTGGTCGAGAAACAGCAAGTCAACCTCCTCCAAGGTGATTATCAACGGGTCGACAAATTGACGCTTCAGTGGAAACGTTGGCTTCCCGCAGCAGTATTGGCCCCCATTTTTATCGTCCTGTCGATTCTACTCACGGTACAGGAGTACCGCCATTTTGATCGTCAGAGTATTGAGCTAAATACTCAAATCAGACAGACATTTCAACAGGCATTTCCCAATGTAAAAAGAGTTGTCGACCCCAAGGTCCAGATGGAGCAACAATTGAAAGCCATGCAGAGCGGTCAATCCGGTAGTTTTGCACAGTTTGCCAGCCTGTTCGTGCCTGCTGCCTCTGTGGTCAAGAACAGTCCCAACACCACACTGGACAGTATCAGCTTCAGGGATGGCCAACTCAATCTACAATTAACCATCAAAGAGTTACAAGCACTGGAGACCCTGAAAAAGACCATTGAGAAAAAGCGACTCACGGTTGAAATCCGATCTGCCAATGCTTCGGGCAACCGAGTCACTTCGCACCTCCGAATCAGTGGAGCGAAGCCATGAAACAGTGGTGGCAATCAAAAACGCCTCAAGAACACCTGGCATTGATCCTGGCTACTACAGCGGTTTT
This sequence comes from Candidatus Thiodiazotropha sp. (ex Ustalcina ferruginea), assembly GCA_025656375.1. Lineage (GTDB taxonomy): Bacteria > Pseudomonadota > Gammaproteobacteria > Chromatiales > Chromatiaceae > Thiodiazotropha. The sequence continues at coordinate 10,001 of JAHXHU010000313.1, forward strand.
AATACTGCTGCTCTATCTCATCATCTGGCGCCCATTCAGTCTTGCATTGGAAAAGAAGGAACTTTTAGTTAAGAGTCAACTGACCACCATGAACTGGATGCAGAGTAATCTCGAGCTTGTAAAGGGTCTGCGTAGCCAGCAAAAAACCAGTTCCGGCAACACCAATGAGGCGCTGCTTACCCTGGTCGACAGGACAGCCAGCAAGATCCAACTACGTCAACAGATCCAGCGTATCAAACCTCAGGGAGACAAGGCTGTACAGTTGTGGGTTGAGCCGGCACCTTTTGATACTGTCATTAACTGGCTGGGGCAACTGACCCAACAGCATGGGATAGAGATAGAGTCACTCAATATCGACAGGCAGGAGAAAACAGGGCTTATCAACGCCCGGCTGGTTCTTCAGCGCGGAGGGAAGAGCTGATGCGTTGGTGGAGTTATCTGTTAATAGGATTGGGTGGTTATCTACTTTTTTTGCTGATCGAGCTACCTGCGCAGCACGTCCTGGGCTGGGTATCGAGCGAAACCAATAAGCTCCCTTTTTCGTTCTCGACAGTCACAGGCACCCTCAGAAAGGGAAAGGCGGAAAATGTCTCCTACCAGGGGATCTCATTGGGTGACCTAAGATGGCGTTTCAAACCCAGTGATCTGCTCACTGGCAGTATCAGCTTCGACATTAAAATCCGTGATGAAAATCAAAGCATCGATGGCCGCATTGCAAGGACTTTAGGTGGTGGCTATCAGTTGGAGGCTATTAAAGGGCAGGTTCTCGCCACTACCATTCCTAAAATACTGGATCTTAGTCAGGTCGAAATCAATGGAAAAATAGACCTAGATCTCAACCATCTCACCATTGAACATCAACGAATCATCTCAGCAGATGGGCAGATCAAATGGTTGAACCCGGCACTGGTTCAGCCTTTTAAACTCAAAGTGGGTGACCTTAATGCCGATTTGACAATGGATGAACAGGACAATGTCAAGGTGAAAATCAAAGACCTGGGAGGAGCAACTTCTGTGGATGGCGAACTCAGTCTCACAAGCGAAGGAAACTACAACCTCAATGGCACCATCAAACCTGGTGCAGATACTGATCCTGGTCTAAGCAGCACACTAAAAGCGATTGCTAAGCCTCAAAAAGATGGTAGCTTTCTACTCCGCTTTAACGGAAACCTATAGGGAAGAGAGGGGGATTTAGGACAACCATTAAAGTTAAGCCTAACCTGTATGCCAATGCCTTATCATCTGCTAATATATAATGCATTATATATTCAACATAAACCCATGATGAATAAAGATTTTCACCATCAACCACTTATCCAGCCTCAAATAATTCACCACTGGGCACCCCAGATGCTGGAGAAGGCCTCGATGGAACCGATTTAAAAATGAGCAACCTGGCAACCTTATTCTTGGAAAGACAGCGCATGCGCCTACGATATATTTCACGCCTGGCCTTCATGCTGTGCACCGCCATTCTGCTAAACTTCACATGGACACTGCAGAGTTATGCGGAACAGATTACCCTCAACTTGAACAATGCCGATATCAAGGCCTTGATCAAGACGGTGTCGGAACACACGGGTAAGAATTTTGTGATCGATCCTCGGGTGAAAGGGAAAGTAACTGTCATTTCCGCCCACCCAATGGAGAGTGACGAGTTCTATCAAGTATTCCTTTCCATTCTGGAGGTACACGGCTATTCAACCATTCCCAGCGGGGATGTCATCAAGGTGGTACCTGACGTGAAAGCCAAACAGGGTGGTATTCCTACGATTGATGCCATCGGTCAGCTGCCAGGGGATCAAATCGTCACTCGCATTATTCAGGTCAAGAATGTCACCTCCGCGCAACTGGTGCCAATACTACGTCCATTGATTCCACAGGAGGGTCACCTCGCCGCCTACCCAAACACCAATATCCTGATCATCTCTGATCGCCGCCAGAATGTGGATCGACTGATGAAAATTATCAAACAGATCGATCAGGTCAGTAACAGTTCCATAGAGGTGATCACCCTACAACATGCCTCAGCTGCAGAGGTGGTGCGAATCCTTAACGGGTTACAGACTCCCGCTGCGAAGGGGAGGAAAATCGCAACCAAACTGGTTGCTGATGAACGCACCAATAGCATTCTGATCAGTGGTGATCCCACTGCACGGTTGCGCTCACGGGTGGTGATCCAACATCTGGATACCCCCTTTGACAACGAAGGGAATGCACAAGTCATCTACCTGAAATACGCCAATGCTACGGACTTGGTAACGGTGCTGACCGGTGTCAGCGAAAATTTGGATAATACCAAACAAGCCCCAGGCACTGCGGCTAAGGGGAAACCCAAACTGCCGATCAATATCCAGGCTGATGAGGCCTCCAATGCACTGATCATCACCGCCCCACCAGATATTTTCCGCTCTCTGCAGGCGATTATCCGCAAGCTCGACATCCGCCGGGCACAAGTCCTGGTCGAGGCGATCATTGCCGAGGTCTCCTATGACAAAGTGAAAAAGCTTGGTGTTCAATGGATCATCGATGGAACACCAGATGGCAGAGGCCCGGTGGGTGTGATCAACCTGGGGTCCCCTGCTATCAGTGAAGTAGCCAGTGCCGCCGCAAGTGGCCAAAGAGGCACTCCCCTTGGACCTGGCACATCTATTGGGTTTGGACGATTCAATAGTAATCGGATCAATTTCGCCGCACTCATACAGGCCCTGGAAAGCGATACCACAACCAATATTCTCTCCACTCCCAGCATCACCACACTCGACAACCAGGAGGCCGAGATTGTCATCGGTCAGAATGTACCCTTTATCACCGGTTCCTACAGCTCGACTGGGGGTGTCAGCAATTCAGTGAATCCCTTCCAGACGGTACAACGGGAAGATGTCGGCCTGACCCTCAAGGTGAAACCCCAAATCAACGAAGGCAACTCCATTCAACTGGAGATTGAACAGGAGATCTCCAGTATCAACGCCTCTGCCAGCACTGGCACCAGTGACATCGTCACCAATAAACGCACAATTAAGACCGTCGTCATGGTAGATGATGGCAATACCATCGTACTTGGCGGCCTGATACAGGAGGACCTCCAACAGACTGAGGAAAAAGTTCCTATATTGGGTGATATCCCCCTCCTGGGTGCCCTGTTTCGCGCCAATAACACGACCAAGGTAAAACGCACGTTGATGGTCTTCCTGCGCCCGGTTGTCATCAGGGATGACGCCGTCAACACCCAGATTGCCGGCGACAAGTACAACTTTTTCCGTGCAGAGCAACTCAAAATGAAACAGGAAGGGGTCGACTTGATGTCTGACGAGGAAACACCGGTGCTCCCACCTCGCTTTGGCACACTCGCCCCACCCTTCGACGATATCGAGCTGGAACCGGGACTGTAAACCGGAACAGGCGGGCACATGACTGAGAACTCCACTCACTCTTCACTGGCCACTGATGACACCTCATCGGAACGTTCCATACTGACTGATCCGGATAAGCTTCCTGATCAGCTACCCTATGCCTATGCCCGTCGTCACGGGGTTGCCATCATCATGGATGAAACCGAGCAAACTTTCCGGTTATTGCACAAACCCGGTGTCTCTCTCGCTGTACTTAGTGAGGTACGCCGACTGTTTGCTCAACCCCTGGTCTACTCCCTGGTCGATCAGGAGACCCTGGAAAAACAGCTCACATTGATCTACGAAACGGGCTCAAAACAGTCCAGTCAGATCATGGAGACCATGGGTGACGATATCGACCTTGATCACGCTGCCCGCGCCCTGAATCAACCTGAGGACCTGCTCGAAAGTGATGATGACGCTCCCATCATTCGACTGATCAATGCGCTGTTCACCGAAGCCATCAAGGAGCAGGCATCCGACATCCACATCGAGCCTTATGAAAACAGGCTGGTGGTGCGTTTTCGTGTTGATGGCTTGTTGCGCGAAGTCCTTACTCCTCCACGTACCGTTGCGCCATTTCTGGTCTCACGTATCAAGGTCATGGCGCATCTGGATATCGCTGAAAAACGCATCCCCCAGGATGGCCGTATCTCACTGAAAGTAGGTAACCGTCCGGTGGATGTGCGGGTCTCCACCCTACCCTCGAGTTATGGTGAACGGGTTGTATTGCGGCTGCTCGACAAGCAGGCAGGTCGACTTGATCTGGAACAGCTTGGCATGTCCAAGGAGCTGCTTGTACAAGTTGATCCGGGTGTCATCAAACGCCCCCACGGTATCTTTCTGGTCACAGGTCCAACCGGTTCCGGTAAAACGACAACCTTATACGCAGCACTAAGCCGACTGAATACCCAGAGCCGGAATATCGTTACCGTCGAGGATCCTATTGAGTACTACCTTGATGGTATCGGCCAGACCCAAGTCAACAATAAGGTTGACCTGACATTCGCCCGCGGCTTACGAGCCATTCTACGCCAAGACCCGGATGTGCTGATGGTGGGAGAGATCCGTGACCTTGAAACGGCACAGATTGCCGTACAATCCAGTTTGACCGGCCATCTGGTTATGTCGAGCCTCCATACCAATACCGCCATCGGCAGCATTACGCGTCTTCGTGATATGGGCGTAGAACCGTTCCTGCTTTCGTCGAGTCTGATTGGTGTACTCGCACAACGCCTGGTACGTACACTTTGTCCCCATTGCAAGGTCCCCTATATAGCCAGTGAGGAGGAGAAAGCACTGCTGGAACTACCTTCTGCGGGTGAGGTTACACTTTATTCATCCGTGGGTTGTGAAAAATGCCACACCCATGGCTACCAAGGTAGGACAGGCATCTATGAGTTAATCACCATCGATGAGACCTTACGCAATCTTATTCACAAGGGTAGTGGTGAGATCGAAATGCTGGAGCATACCAGACATTACAGTGACAGCATTCGCCAGGACGGTATGAGGCGGGTTCTTAAAGGCGATACAACCATCGATGAAATCATTCGTGTGACCCAAGAGGATTGATCAGTCTTGGATGCCTTTGAATACGTAGCACTCGATCCTACGGGAAAAGAGCGACACGGTGTGCTTGAGGGTGACAGTCCCAGACAGGTCCGCCAGCAACTGAGGGAATCAGGACTCACACCGCTCACGATAGACGCTGCCAGCGGGGCGTCGATAGAGAGAAAAAGCGCCCTGTTTCAACGTCGCATCAACGCCATGGAGTTGGCATTGATTACCCGCCAGATGGCAACCCTGTTACGCGCCGGCCTACCCCTGGAACATGTCCTCAAGACGACCGCACAACAGACTGACAAACGCCATGTGGAGCGCACGCTGCTGGCTGTCCGGGCAAAGGTCCTGGAGGGTCGCACGCTGGCAGACGGCCTGAACGAATTCCCAAAGACCTTTCCGGAGCTCTATATACAAACTGTCTCCTCAGGGGAGGAATCGGGTCACCTGGAGATAGTACTCGAGCGTCTGGCAGACTATACAGAACAGCGCCAGCAGATACGCCAGAAGACCATCTTCGCCCTCTTCTACCCCGCGTTGCTGACAATTGTCTCCCTACTCATCGTCGGTGGGCTGTTGACCTATATCGTGCCTCAGGTCACCCGGGTGTTTGAGAATATGTCGGCAGAACTACCCTGGATCACACGAGCACTGATGGCGACCAGTGACACCTTTCGTGCTTACGGCATTCCCATCTTTTTTGTCATCCTGATTGGAGGACTGTTGTTTAGCTACCTGTTGCGAAAACCCGGACCGAAACGCTGGTGGCATCGAACCCTGTTCCGTATCCCTCTGGTCGGCCGCCTGGTGCGTACATCCAATGCAGCCCGCTTTTCCAGGACCCTTAGTATCATGGCCGCCAGCAGCGTACCGATTCTTGACTCGATGCGCATTGCTTCCCAGGTATTGACAAACCTACCCATGCGCAGTGCCGTGGAGGAGGCCGCCTCTCGGGTTCGTGAAGGCACCAGCCTATATCGGGCCCTGGAAAAGACCGGTTATTTTCCTCCCATGACCCTCAGCCTGCTAGCCAGTGGTGAAGCGAGTGGTAATCTGGAGGGTATGCTAGAGCGTTCAGCAGATATCCAGGAACGGGAGATTGAAACCCTGGTCTCTACCATTCAAGGACTGTTTGAACCGATCCTGATTCTAATTATGGGCGGCATCGTGCTAGTAATCGTGCTAGCCATACTGCTGCCTATCTTCGATCTCAATCAACTGGTAGGCTGATCTCATGCAAACCTTCTCCCACCTGAAACCTCTCTTTTTACTACTCAGCCTGCTATCGGGTCTCGTTGCACTGAGTAGCTGCTCCACGACGCCTGACGATACTGGGGAGAAAGACTCGGCCACCATACTCCAAGAGGCGCACAGGGCTTACAATATAAAGGCCTATAAAAAAGTCTTTCAACTGATCTTTCCACTCGCCGCCGCTGGTAATGACAAAGCAGAATATGCCTTGGGTTACCTTTTCTATTACGGCCTGGGCGTAGAGAAAAATGATCGCCAGGCCATGCATTGGATACAGCGGGCTGCCGCGCAGGGAAACAGAAAAGCACAGAAGGCATTGATCCCTAACAGTAATTAGGTATTTCTCTATCAATCAAAAGCGTTGAGAAATGTGCAGTCCTTTACGGTGATTGGCGTCCTATAACATGCTCTCTCAATCAGCTCCTTGATCAGAGCAAAAATCCACTAAATCACCTTTGAAAAACTACCTTGCGAGGCCTTGCTGTTCAGATAGGCGTCAAACTGCATACAGATATTCCTGATCAACAGACGTCCTCTTGGCAATACCTTAATCTCACTATCACTTATTGATATCAGTCCATCTGACGCCATCTCATGCAAGCGTTGAAGCTCGACCGAAAAGTAATCCTTAAACACCACTCCCCAGCTTTTTTCCACATCGGGGGTGGAGAGTGAGAAGTTGCATATCAGCCGGGTGATCACATCACGACGTATCAAATCATCACGGGTGAGTTCAACACCTCTGAAAACGGCCAATCTGCCACTGTCAATGCGTTGGTAATATTCATCAAGACTACGCATATTTTGCGCATAGCTCGGTCCTACCATACCGATCGAAGTCGCGCCCAGACCGATCAAATCGCAATCTGCATGTGTTGAATACCCCTGAAAGTTGCGATAAAGAGTGCCATTTTCCTGAGCCAGTACCAGCTCATCATTCGGCTTGGCAAAATGATCCATACCGACATAGACATAACCAGCGGCCGATAGCTTCTCTATGGTCATTTGCAGGATATCCAGTTTCTCCTGAGGTGGAGGCAACTCCTCTTCATTGATACGCCGCTGTGGCTTGAATCGCTCCGGCAGGTGAGCATAGTTGAAGACCGAGAGTCGGTCTGGATCGACTTCCAGGATCTGATCCAAAGTATTTGAGAAGCTTTCCATGCTCTGGAAGGGCAGCCCGTAGATGAGATCGATGCTGATTGAGCGAAAACCTTCATCCCTGGCGGACTGCAATACAGTCAGGGTTTCATCCTTGCTTTGGATACGGTTGACCGCTTTCTGAACCTTTGCTTCAAAATCCTGCACACCCAGGCTCATGCGATTGAAACCCAACTCCCTGAGCAGTTTGATGGTATCGCCTTTCGCCTCTCTGGGATCAATCTCTATGGAGTACTCACCGCTATCATCGTCCAGCAGGGTGAACATTTTGCGTGTCTGGGAAACCAGTTCACGCATTTCGTCATGACTTATAAAGGTCGGCGTACCACCACCCCAATGGAGCTGGGTAACAACTCTTGAAGAATCAAAGAGTTCAGACTGCATGCGGAGTTCTTCATAAACGCGGGCAAGGTAACCTGCTGCCATGCTGCGATCTTTGGTCGCCACTTTATTGCATGCACAGTAGAAACAAACCGTGTCGCAAAACGGGATATGAAAATAGAGGGAGAGTGGCCGGCCGGTTTCGTTACTCTGGGTAGCGACTCGCCGGTATTCAGCTTCATCAAAACCATCATGAAACTGAACAGCCGTAGGATAGGATGTATAACGCGGGCCACTCTGATCATATTTGGCTATCAGCGCCAGGTCGAATTGTGTCGAATGGTCCATTTGTCAGTCTCTCTTAAATTCTTTCATTTACAAAGGGTTACCAACAAGATTACTGGTTAGTCCACATCTACATCTATACCCTTACGATGCGTCTCGTTGATCTGACGAAGCAGGATGGCAAAGGGTATCTCATCATCATGGCGATTCACCAGCCCCATGAATGAGAGGTCTTCGCGATCGAAATGGTACTCACCCTCTACCATCGATTGATAGAGTGACTTTATGCCCTGCTCTAACGGTTCAAGAAACCCAGGATAACGACCCAGCTCATCCATCTGAAAATCGTAGCAGTCTCTTAGATCATCTACCTCAAAGGCGGCCTGTTTAACCCACTCGACATACTCTTCTGCACTGCGTGCACGTTGTAAACTCATCGGATCTCTAGTCTCTCTCGAGCTGACATCTGAATTCGCGGGTTCAGGTGTCAGGTTAGTGAATGATATTTGCGTATTTTGCCAGATCTTGGGCAGTTAGCAGAAATACCCCCTCACCCCCACGCTCAAAGTCAAGCCAGACAAAGGGTATATCGGGATAGCGTTCCGCCAACATCTCTGCACTATTTCCAACCTCGACAATCAATACGCCCTGTGGAGCTATATAGTCTTTAGCCTGCTTCAATATTCTTTGGACAATTTCCAGCCCATCATCATTCGCTTTCAGCGCTAAAACAGGTTCATGTTGGTACTCTTCGGGCAATCCTGCCATCTCGACACTACCGACATAGGGAGGATTAGAAAGAATTAACTCATATTTTTTGGTTGGCAGGCCATCAAACAGGTCGGATTGGCATACAGTCACCCTCTCCTCCAAACCATGCTCAGACACATTCTTCTGAGCAACTTGTAACGCATCAGACTAAATCGACCTGACTCTCCGGAAGATAGGCTGCTGCCGCGATGCCAATACAGCCCGCTACCGCAACAGAGATCGAGAACATGAGTGACTCCCAGTGGGTCTACCCAGGGCGAAAACTCCTTCTCAATCAATTCCGCAATGGGTGAGCGAGGGATCAACACTTGCTCATTAACATGAAATCGCATACCCGCAAACCAGGCTTCACCCATTAGATACGCTAGCGGCATACGTTTCTCAATACGGCGCTGAATCAGATCAAAGACCCGATTTCGCTCTTCAATAGTGAGTCGCGAGCAAAACCAACTTGACGGTAGATCGGGTGGAAGATAGAGCGCTTGCAGCACCAAAGCTGCAGCCTCATCCAGCGCATTATCTGTTCCGTGGCCAAAAAACAACTTCGCCTCGGTGAATCGACTGGCACCCCAACGGATAAAATCTTGAATGGATTTAAGTGACTGCACAAGAATGACTGACTGATCAAACGGCCAATGATAGCCGATTTACCAATCCAGTCATAATTAGAGCGCAAACAGGACGGGGTGGTGGCGCATCGTTACCACCCCGTCATCGAATATAGTGTTGACAAAGATCAAGCAGCTTGAGAATCGGCGTCAGCGACAACACTCAGTGAGCTCTCCTCATCCTCTTTCTTATTCAGATTTCTTCTTACCAAATCACCTAAAGAGATATTGGCAAGAAAGTTGAATATTTCACTGCTTAAGTCGTCCCACAGGGTATGGGTCAGGCAACGAGCACCTCCGCTGCAGTTTTGTCTGCCGCCACAACGGGTGAATTCCACCCACTCGTCCACAGCACAAATGATGTTAGCAATAGAGATCTCGTCAGCGCTTTTTCCCAGATAGTAGCCGCCACCTGGACCCCTGACACCGCGTACCAACTCCTTGTTTCTCAAGGCGGCAAACAGTTGCTCGAGGTAGGAGAGCGAGATACCTTGGTTCTCTGATATCTCTGCCAGCGTAACCGGACCATTCTTACCATTCAGTGCAAGATCCAACATTGCCGTAACAGCATAGCGACCTTTCGTTGACAATCTCATTTTATTTCTCCAGGGGGTATGGAATCCATTCCCTAGTAAATCACTTGGTAATTAGATTAGAGTAACTAAGTAAATTAGTCAACTTTTAAGATGAAAAAATTTCAAATTTAATACAAATAATTTTAATTATTACTTTTCAAGGCGTTACAAGTTATTTTATCAGGCGTTGTTTCTTAAATGGGGAGCTGGCCAGGAGATTATTATGATAGGCCACCATTGCCGGAGACTCTCGGGTAAGAAAATCCTTAATGCTATGGCTGAATTGTGGGTTATTTATCCAATGATAAGAGCGGGTGCGTGTTGGAAGGAATCCTCGCCATATCTTATGCTCCCCCTGGGCACCCGGCTCGAAGCGTTGCAATTCGTGCTTAATGGCGTACTCAATCCCCTGGTAGTAGCAGGTCTCAAAGTGAAGGCTGTCGTAGTGTTGTAGAGCCCCCCAGTGCCGTCCGTACAGTACCGAACGGCTTCGATAGAGTAGCGCTCCAGCTACACAGGTATCATCATCATAGGCAAATACCAATATGACCTGATCCCCCATCCGTTCGCCTATCTCCATAAAGAAGCCGACATTCAAGGTTGGCAGGCTATAACGCTCTACAAAGGTCTTGGTATAGAAATTGGCGAACAGATGCCACTCTTCCCCAGACACGTCGCAACCCTGTAACACTTTGAATCGTATACCGGCATTTGAGACTTTTCGTCGCTCCTGTCTTATGTTTTTTCTGCGTTTGCCTGTCAACTGGGATAGAAAATGTTCAAAATCCACATATCCCGGATTTTGCCAATGGAACTGGACGCCAAGCCGCTCCAGCATCCCCATTGACCTCAATAGTTCGCCCTCCTCCTCCGTTGTGAATAGCCAGTGCATGGATGAAAATGTTGAATCAACAGCCATCTGCAGGGTAGCTTCGACTAATAGCTTACGTATTTGCGTAACATTCGATTCAGGATCAACCAGGAGGCGTTCGCCGAAAGCGGGCGTGTAGGGAGCTGCACTGATCACTTTAGGGTAGTATTTCAAGCCACTGCGCTGATAAGCATCTGCCCAGGCATGATCAAAAACGAACTCCCCATACGAGTTGGACTTGATATACAACGGAGATAGACCAACAATCCTGCCTGCCTCTCGAATCACCAGATGGCTGGGGATCCACCCAAAACGCCGACCAACACAATCGTGATGTTCCATCGCCGCATGAAATGCATGCTTAAGAAAGGGATTATCGTCTATAACAAGCCGATCCCATTCTTTTTCATTCAGCTCATCAATGCTGCTGTGGAATTCAACCTGCATTGTCCCATCCATTCGAGTTGTAACTACCCACAACGGTGCCTCATAAAATAATTCGATATGTCTGAAACCAGTCTCAGTTTTTTCAACCCTTGGTTTTCACGGTAAGTGTGGTAAATATTACTAATGAGTTTTAATCATAGTAAGAATCGGTGAGACCTTAGTGTCAACCTGCTAATCAATTTGGAGCGATATGGCTACTCGAATCAGTAAACAGGATATCGAACAGTTCCCCTTGAAACCCTATGCCGATATGCGCAAAGATTTACAGACGGGAGACCTTGTTTTCTGTTCTGGCACCTATTTTTTTTCACAAGCCATTCAGAAATTCACCCACTCCGTCTGGAGCCATGTGGGAATAATATACCGGGATCCCACGCTGGAGAGGGTCTTTATCCTGGAGAGCGAGACAATGATCGGGGTACGTCTGGCACCGCTGTCCAAGTATCTTCGCGACTATCACGGTAAGAACCGTCCCTACAGAGGGAACATTGTTATCGCCCGGGTGGATGCGCCAGTAGATCAGGTAAAACTGAACCACGCCATCAGCTTTGGCATGGACGAGCTAACCAAGCCCTATGACAACTTCGAGATCGTTCGTATCGGCTTTCGCATTCTATTCAACATCAGCCGCCGCACAAAGGACCGGAAATATATCTGCTCAGAACTCGTTTATGAGTGTTTCGACCACATCGGTGTTCCCTTTCAACTGAATGACGAGTATGTAAGCCCGGACGATATCTGGCTAGACGAGCAAGTTAGACCGCAGTATCGGATCATGTAAGCTGTATGCTGTCACAATCCTCTAAACAACAGGGTACGGACGAGCTGTTTATCTAGGCATAACTGTTTTTTATAGGTATCCTAATACGCCTGTCTGAAGGCCCGGAGAACGCATCCCGAGGCTGACTTATCGTCGATCCGCCTGGATGCCTGCGTTTTCCATAGGCTGGATTCGGCACGCCAGATCGTTACAAGGAACAATTATGGCCACAAAGCATTCAAAGATTATCTACACCCTTACCGACGAAGCACCCTTGTTGGCGACGTGCTCCCTGCTCCCTGTCATTCGCACATTCGCATCTGCCGCCGATATCGATATCGTGACAAGCGACATCTCCGTAGCGGCAAGAATTCTAGCCGAGTTTGCCGATTATCTTACAAAAGATCAGCAAGTCCCCGACAACCTGAGTGAGTTAGGTCGCCTGACCCAGGAGCCCGATACCAATATTATCAAGCTCCCCAATATCAGTGCCTCCATCCCACAATTGATGACAGCGATCAGTGAGCTCCAGGCTCGCGGCTACAACATCCCTGATTTTCCTGAAGACCCTCAGACAGAGGACGAGAAGGCGATCAGGAGTCGTTACTCAAAGGTGCTGGGCAGTGCCGTTAACCCAGTACTGCGTGAAGGCAATTCCGATCGGCGCGCTCCCGCAGCAGTAAAGCGCTATGCACGCAAGAACCCACATTCGATGGTGAAATGGAGCCCGGCTTCGCGCACCCATGTTGCTCATATGCGCAGTGGCGATTTTTACTCCAGCGAAAAATGCATGACAATGGAAAAGGCTTGTGATGTGAAAATGGATCTCGTAACCGCAGAGGCTGATGTGATCGTATTGAAAGAAAAGACATCGTTACTCGAAGGTGAAATCATCGATAGCATGTTTATGAGCTGCAAAGCGCTATGTCAGTTTTTCGAAGATCAGCTTGAAGATGCAAAACAGACGGGGGTGATGTTCTCCCTGCACGTCAAAGCCACCATGATGAAGGTCTCCCACCCCATCGTGTTTGGTCACGCAGTCAAGGTTTTCTACAAGGAGTTGTTTAAAAAACACGATGAACTATTCAAGAAACTGGGCGTAAACGCGAACAACGGCATCAGCAGCGTATATGAAAAGATTCAAAACCTGCCGGGCTCCGTACGCGAAGAGATCGAAGAAGATATCCATGCTTGCTACGAGAACCGCCCAGAGCTGGCTATGGTTGATTCAGCAAAAGGCATCTCCAACCTGCATGCACCCAACGACGTGATCGTGGATGCCTCAATGCCGGCAATGATCCGTAACGGGGGAAAGATGTGGGGTCCTGACGGCAAGCCGAAAGATACCAAAGCCGTCATGCCGGAAAGTACCTATGCCAGAATTTATCAGGAGATGCTCAATTTCTGTAAGACCAATGGCGCGTTTGATCCTACTACCATGGGTACGGTACCAAACGTTGGTTTAATGGCCCAAAAAGCCGAGGAGTACGGCTCGCACGACAAGACATTCGAAATCCCCGCAGACGGAGTGGCTCGCATCATCGATGATCATGGGAGGGTGCTGATCGAGCAAAACGTGGAAGCCGGCGACATCTGGAGGATGTGTCAGACCAAAGACGCACCCATTCGTGATTGGGTTAAATTGGCCGTTACCCGCGCACGCCAATCGGACACACCTGCCGTGTTCTGGTTGGATGAGTACCGACCGCATGACGCGGAGTTGATCAAAAAGGTCAACCGATATCTGCTGGACCACGATCTGACAGGGCTGGACATCCAGACCATGTCACCCTTACGCTCAATGCGATATTCGCTGGAACGCATCATTCGCGACAAGGACACGATTTCAGTCACTGGGAATATACTTCGTGACTACCTGACCGACCTATTCCCGATTATGGAACTGGGCACCAGTGCAAAGATGCTCTCTATCGTCCCACTAATGGCAGGAGGCGGCCTGTTTGAAACAGGTGCCGGCGGCTCGGCACCCAAACACGTCAAACAACTTATTGAGGAGAATCACCTGCGCTGGGACTCACTTGGGGAGTTTCTGGCCCTTGCGGTATCCCTGGAAGATATCAGTAACAAGACCGGGAACAGTAAAGCCAAACTACTGGCAGCTACGCTGGATGAGGCCACCGGCCAATTGTTGGACAACAACAAATCGCCATCACGTAGAACAGGAGAGTTGGATAACCGTGGCAGTCATTTCTATCTGGCAATGTACTGGGCACAGATGACCCTGATATGCAGGCCCGGTTTATCCCCCTGGCAAAAACCCTTGCCGAAAAAGAGCGAGATATTGTTGAAGAACTGAGCAGAGTACAGGGTAAAGCGGTTGATATCGGTGGCTATTTCAATGCAGATCCTGAAAAAACAAGCGCTATCATGGCGCCCCAGTGCTACGTTCAATGCAGCATTGGCCACAGCTCACACATGCCCCCTGAGGCCATTACAGTTGCGGAAGGTGAGATTAAGGTTATTGAAATTAAAGTTGTATAGAAAGTATAAATGGTGCCAGGACCGGATTTACATTGATTATCTATTTAATGGGTAGTGATTTCTATAAAACCACTCTTCTATCTTCAACCCACTAAAGCAAACACATCCCCCTTATTGTCGAATGGATAGACCAGGCTGTCTTCGGGGCATTGTTTCTCCGGATCGATAGCGTAAAGGGAGCGCAAACACGATCCCGAGTTCCCTATGGAAACAAGGATAAAAAAGCAACCATGGCACGTGTTGTCATAGCTAGAAGCTATAAAACCTTGTACCATGTCAGGTTGAGCCGGAAATTATTGTCTACTGTGTCAATTTTAAAATCCAACTTCCACCCGGGGAGAAGAAACATATGGACTGGATATTGATAAGCAAGCTATTCCTGATCATGTTATTGATCGTCGGCAATGCTTTTTTCGTGGGATCTGAGATCGCCCTGACCTCCGCCCGACGTAGTCGCATCAAACAGCTAGCCAGTACAGGCAACAAGTCCGCCAAGATCGTTCAAGTGCTCCACAACGAACCTGAAAGATTCTATTCGGTCACCCAGATCGGTATCACCCTTGTGTCGCTGGCCCTGGGTGCCATCGGTATGGTCACCCTAACCCAGGTCATGGACCCGAGCATCGAGGTGGCTTTCGGATGGTTTGGTCAAGGCGAAGAGATATTGGGCTGGGCACACACATTCTCTTATATCATTGCCTTTGTCATCATCTCTTTCTTGCACGTGGTGGCGGGCGAACTGGCGCCCAAGGTGCTGGCTTTCCACAAAGCAGAGGCCATGAGCCTGTCGGTGGCCTGGATCATCAACGGTCTCCACACCATAATGCGCCCCCTTATCTGGGTCATGAACCATTCTTCCAATGGCCTGCTCTGGTTGTTCGGTCAACACGACCTTGCCGCCCATGGTGAGGGACACTTTTCCATGACCGGTGATGAGATCCGAACCATTCTCAGTGCCAGTGAGCAGGAGGGGGCTCTCGACCCCCAGCTGACCATGATGCTGAGGGGGGTGTTCGACCTGGATGACCACACTGCACGGGATGCCATGATACCTCGTACGGAAGTAGAAGGTGTCCCGAATACCGCCACCGTGGCCGATGTACTTGACCTCTTCAAGGAAGAGCTACGCGAGCGCTATCCTGTCTACGAAACGTCTCTCGACAACATCATCGGCATCGTGTCCATGAAGGAGCTGCTCAATAGACTGGCCACAGCGGAGAGCCCGGAATCATCCACTAGCATCATCAAACTTCCGGTAAGTGAAGTGATGATGCCAGCCTATTTCGTCCCTGATACCATGCGCCTGAGCTTGCTGCTCAAGGACTTCACCAGCAACCGTCGGCAGATTGCCATCGTGCTGGACGAGTATGGCGGTACCGAAGGGCTAATCACCCTGGAGGATATCCTCGAAGAGATCGTGGGTGACTACGAGGACGAATTTACGCCCAGACACCGTCACATAAAGATGGAGGACAAGCAGCACTTTATCATCAATGGCGGAGTTCGGGTAACTGAACTGGAGCCGAAGTTGAACTTCCCCTTCCCCACCGGCGATTACGTGACCATGGGAGGACTCATTCACCACAGTCTAGGCCGGATCGCGGAGGTCGGTGACCTTGTCCAGCTTGAGGGGGCCTTTTTAGAGGTCCTGGAGATGGACAATCACCGGATCACCAAGGTGTTGTTCCAACACCAGATAACGGAGGAAGAACCGGAAGAAACGGAGCCTCAGGTCGAAGAAAAAAAAGCTAACCAGTCTAGTTTAAAGCAGTCATCAGAGAAAATCAACAAGGGCAAAAAGGACCAACCGGAGGTACAGGAAGCCGAAGGATCGAAGGAAAAAGAGACAGATTCCAATGTAGCACAGACATACCGAACAAAATAGAGAAAAAGGCCGGTTACTGAGATTTATCTGGGCAAGGAGCCAAGTTGATAGCGATATCTTGTTGAAAAAAATATCTCGCAAGGGAAGGGGAATTAATTTACATCCAAAATACCCACAATTGGATTGGACAACACTTGACCTTGTTAAACTGACAAGACCTGTAAATACTGGTGGTCAGGTTGATTATTGGACTCTATTGGACGTTATCTGATAATGAGATGGTGCCGGATCCGAAATCGCGCTAACCTCATATTACCTTGTTTTTATTGAACTATTAGTACGATACTCGGCATAGATACCAACATTTTTTCAGCTACCTATTTACTGTAGATTTCTACACACTTTCTCAAATATCATGATGGATAGAACTCCATAGCTTTTTAATTGTTGATTTGCATTCATAATTGACCCGGTAGTTGCATTGAATATTACCCCAGTCTGAGCTGGTAATCCCCCCAAAAAATAACGGGGTTCAAAAGTAGAATTTTCCAATTATGATTACGAAAAGGAGAATCTACAATGAAGAAGTCCCGC
>JAHXHU010000196.1:0-21201 GCA_025656375.1 Candidatus Thiodiazotropha sp. (ex Ustalcina ferruginea)
CTTCACCATTCCAAGTGAAACGCCCTGTGCGGAGCCGCATGCAGGGTGTTGTGGGGGCTGGGGGTTAGAGACCCCCGGCTACCCGATTCAAGGAGTACGGGGATGTTCAGTACTGTAAAATAGTGATGGATAAATTAACAGGAAAATCCAAAGGCTTCGGTTTTGTTGAAATGCCCCGTGCAGGCGAGGCTAAGGCCGCTATCAAAGGGCTTAATGCCAGGGATATCGGCGGCAATAAAATTCGTGTGAAAAAAGCAGAAAAGCGCGAACAAGGCTCCACTGAAAAAAGTCCAGATGCTTCAGATACATGATTAACCGCAATAAATGGCCGAAGCAGGGTGATGAAATGAGTGATTTCCAAACCAATAATCCCCTGCATGGTATGACCTTGGAATCTATTCTCAATCATTTGGTGAATCACTATGGCTGGGATGAATTGGGTCGAATCATTAAGATAAAATGTTTCACTCATCAGCCTAGTATTAAATCCAGCCTGAAATTTCTGCGTAAAAAAAACACCTTGGGCAAGAGAGAAGGTGGAAGGTTTGTATTTGCAAAACTCGAGGTCAATGGTTTGAAACGTATGAATCCTTGGGTGTTACTTGATAGTACACAAGTGCCTGGTAATGGTGGGGAGCTACGTCTATATCAACGGGACGATGATTTCTCGATCAAGATCGCAGGCCATGGTGAACTGATGAGCACCCGTGTCCATGGCTCTGAGGACGCGCTAGCGGAGCGGACCTGTGCCCGACTGACAAATTGCGTTAAACCGAGACTGCTCATTGGTGGGCTGGGTATGGGGTTTACTTTGGCTGCGGCGCTCCGTACAGCAGGTGACCAGGCACAGGTCGTGGTGGCTGAATTAGTGCCGGCGGTAGTGGCATGGAATAGGGGACCGCTCGGTGAACATGCCGGTCATCCACTGCAAGATCCACGCGTGTCTGTGCGCGAGGTGGATGTTGCCCGCATACTCAAGGCAGAGCAGCAGGCGTTCGATGCGATCTTACTGGATGTGGATAATGGTCCGGAGGGGCTCACTCGCAAAGAGAACGATTGGCTGTACAGCATAAATGGGTTGAATTCGGCCTATGCTGCTTTGCGCCCTCAGGGGGTGTTAGCCGTGTGGTCGGCCAGTCCAGATCGGGTATTTCATCAGCGGCTGCGGAAGGTGGGCTTCGAGGTCGATGAGATTCGAGTGCGAGCACGGGGTTCAAAGGGTGCACGGCACATTATCTGGTTTGCCAAGCGTATCGTTTAGTGAGTGAGTGGTATCGAGAAAAAAGTAATGCTCCGCTTATCTCTCAATTCCGTGACGCTTCATCTTCTCCCAAAGATTTTTACGTGATATACCGAGAGCATCCGCAGCCTGGCTTATTTTGCCTTCATTTTCGGCTAATGCCATGTTGATCGCTTTGCGTTCCGCTTCTTCAATTGATTGCCTAAGCGTTGTCGTACTGATGTTGCTTTCGTTATCCAAGGTCAGTAAGTCATGGATGCCGATCCAGGGGGCATCACACAAGGTGACAGCTCTTTCAATAATATTTTTGAGTTCGCGGACGTTTCCTGGAAAGGGCATGGATTGCAGCTGCAACTCCACCTCCTTTGATAGACCTTTAATATTGTTGCCGGATTTATTGACAAATTCAGAGACGAACAATCTGGCAAGATAGACAATGTCTTCTCTTCGTTCTCGCAATGGAGGGATATCTATGTGAATGACATTGAGGCACCAGTAGAGATCAGATCTAAATTCATTTCTCTTGATAGACTCTGCCAGAGCTACCTGGGTTGCGGCGATGACTCTGGCATCCAGTGTGATTGATTCCGTGCCACCCACACGCTCGAATTCACGTTCCTGTAGGATACGCAGTAGTTTGACCTGTATGTCCGGTGATACCTCAGCGATCTCATCGAGAAAGATAGTCCCACCTTGGGCTTGCTCAAAGCGTCCGATACGCTGTTGTGTTGCACCGGTGAATGCCCCTTTTTCATGGCCGAAGAGTTCACTTTTAATCAGGCTGGATGATAGTGCGGCGCAGTTGACCTTGATCATGGGGCCGTCGCTCCGGAGACTATTGTGGTGAATCAGAGTAGCTACCACCTCTTTACCAACCCCGGATTCACCCGTGAGTAAGACTGAACTGTCACTCTCACCAAGGCGGGCAACCAGTCGTTCAATTTTACGCATGGCGGAACTCTTGCCAAGGAATCCACTACCAGGTTTGAAGCTGTCTTCAGCATCTGAATGGTTGAGTGTCAATCGCCTATCGGCTCTACAGGAGAGGTGGTGTTCTATCTTGTCAATAAGGTCATTAATATCGAAGGGTTTGGTCAGATAATCGAGTGCCCCAGCCTTAACCAGGGAAACAGCATCCGATACGTCACCGTAAGCTGTCATGAGGATTACCGGAACGCCGGGAAAGTGAAGGGTAATGTCACTAAACAGTTCAATACCTGTACCATCTGATAAGCGGATATCTGTCACAACAAGGTCGATATCACCTTCCTCAAGCACTTGTCTGGCACTGGCAGTGTTGCTCACTGCATGTACAGGAATCTGTTCAAGGTTTAATCTGTCTTCGAGTGACAGACGCATGATTTCATCATCCTCAACCAGCAGTACACAGTAGTCACTGAAAGCATTGCTGTCTGGTATATGTTCAATCTTACTCTGCATCAGGCTGCCTTCATTGTAATAACCGGTATTGATACATGGAATGTTGTGCCTTGATCTTCATCACTCATTACTTCAATGATGCCCTCCATACTCTGAACCAGGCGATAGACTACCCATAGACCCAGCCCTGTACCATTTGTCTTGGTAGTAAAAAAGGGATCAAATAGTTGGTTCCTTATGTTGGATGGTATACCTGGACCGTTATCACTGACCTCAATGACCAGCTGTGGCCCGTTCTGATGCATGCAGAAAACCACCCTTCCTCCTTGTGGAAGTATCTCCACTGCATTCTTTAGCAGGTTACAGACGATCTGTTCAATTTTTCCAGGTATATGGAGATCTTTATTGGTGTGGTTTTCCCAGATGATATCAATATTCCTATCTCCAATCTCAGCCTTAATGAGATCATGAAGTTTATCAATGTGCTGAATACTCATTGTCTCATGGCTCTCTTCAATCTTAAGACCCACCAGCAGGCTGTGAACGATATCTTTAATTCTGTGCAGTCCTTGGTCTATGACCGGTAAGTAACGGTCAATCAGTTTTTTATCATCTGGGTGCTTGCGCAACGTATCGATACAGTTCAGAAGTCCAGCGAGGGGGTTGTTGACTTCATGAGCAACACCTGCTGTTATACGGCCGAGAGCAACCAGTTTTTCACTCATTGCGATCTCCTCTTCAAGCATCTTTTTCTCAGCCAGTTCAGCCATGATTTGGTTGAAGGTGACGCTGAGGCGGCCGATCTCATCCCTCTCGTTGATAGGAATTGGTGTAAAATCTGTCATTTCACCTCGGCCGACCGCTTCCAGCCCCTGGGTGACTGCAGTGAGGGGTTTGACCATACGTCGGGACACAATTGTACCCAATCCGCTACCGATAATGACGAAGCAAAATACCAAGGCAAGCACAATCATCGCGCTATCTTTGGCTTTTTCGTATAACTGCGCGACAGATAAACGAACGCGCACAACGCCCATATATTTTTGATCAGAGAAGATAGGAACGACACCTTCCTGAAAACCTGTCTTTGAAAATCCACCACTGCTTAACACAATGGTGGATCTTGTACTCATGGCTTGTTGGAACAGCTCCTCTTCAATCCTATTGCCAGGTGAAAATGGTAGGTCCATTTTGTTTTCTGCGGGATGAAGATGTGCCATAACCTTACCTTCTGTATCAAGTATCATGGCGGTGATTACTTCATGACCTCCTGTTGTATCTGATCTTCTGGATGCCATGTTCTTCAGGCTTAGATAGAGTTGCCAGTAGTCTTTGCGCAGCATTGCCTTGGGTGTGGTGATGGCGACGAATTCAGATAGAAGAAGGGCCTTGGTGCCTAATTCATCCTGAAAACGTTTCCAATCTTGCGCCACGATCACTGCGCCGATCATGAAACCTACAGCAGCCACAACAGCTGTGATCGTGAGTGATAGCTTGATCGCCAATGGCCAGGATTTTGGGCTAAGTACCGGCATCTATTTTCTACACTTACTCAGTTGGTAGCATGGAGCAAATTGGATCGGCTCTCCGGATTTTGTAGGCCATAGCGCGGATTTCGTTAAACAGTGAATCAGAAAAATGGCCAAAGCCATCCAGTTTGAGTCGTTCGAGGAGCTCCTGGCCAGCTAAATCCTCATCCATATTCTCAAGGATACTCTTCATTAAACTGACTGTGGTGTCATTTACGCCTACACGGGAAACAATAGGTGGAAAGCCAAAGCTCGGTGATGTTTTTATGATTCGAGTTTTCTCAGTGATGTCCGGTCTGAAGATGGCAAGATATTCCCATATGTAGGAATCAACGGCTCCACCATCTGCAACTTGCTCGGAAACAGCCTGAACCGTCTCAGCATGATTAAAAGTGAAAAATGTCTGGCGGAAAAAGGTTTCAGGTTTTTCGCCTTTCTCCATCATCAAGGTAAGAGGATAGAGGAATTCTGAATTAGAATCCGGGTCAGAGAAGGCAAATATCTTCCCTTTCAGATCGCTAAAGCGTTGATGTGTGCTGTTATGGTGAACGATGATGTAAGAGTGATAACGGGGCGCTCCTCGGTAGATAGGTACTGTCAGGAGTTGAAGCGATTCAGGTTTTCTTGTCTGGACATAAGGGTAACCGCAGATCCAGGCAAATTCGATACCACCCGAATCCAATAGATCCATGACATCTTGATAAGATTTTCGGAGCACAAATTCAATCTTACGGTCCATCTTTTGACCCAGGTATTGGCTCCACTGGTCTAGAAACCTGAGGTTTTCAGTGAGTACCACAGCCGTCAACCCAAAACGGATGGGTGGCTCTGTTTCGGTAGCAAAAGTCGGGTAGATCCAGAAAAGCAGTAATAAATAGATCAGTCGCACTGGGATTCCTCATTAAAGATAGCTATTCAGGGTTGGATTTAAATGTCATGACCCTACGCAGCAATATGTATCTTGTACTATTTGTGAGCTACAAAAGCTGTCAATGACTATAACTGCCTGTATATGTAAATCCCTATCCTGGCAAGGATAGCAAAAAACAACCACTTTATATTTCTGGATATCGTCGTCATATTATTGATCTACTAACCTATGTTCGGGTAAGTAAGTGCATTGAGGTCAATCTGATTACGATTATTAGCGCCAATTTCGGCAGGATGAGGCGTTCTCCAGAGAACGGCTCTCTTTTTTCGGCATGTTACCTGTTTATTGTTCATGTTACCGCCAGGTAACAAGTTTTTAGCTCAATCTATCCAGTATTTTTATTACTCTTGTTATTTCAAGTAGATAGAAATATGGCGCGACTCTTGCTTTTTGTTCTGAAAGGCATTTTTCACAACAACAAAACTAAAGCATAGATGGGTGTGGGAGCAGACAAGGATAATGAACAGTGGTGGCGGGATTAGAGTTACCTGGCGACTGGCAACGATTCTTTTCGCTGCAGCAATCCTGTTTTTTTAACTGCCTGGGGTGGTCTTGAATACTATACCGCACAATCATCATTTTGTGGTGGTAGTTGCCATACCATGACAGAACAGTATGAGGCCTGGAAGTCTAACTCACACCATAAGAACAACAATCCTGAAGGGATGCAGGCAGACTGCGTGGATTGCCACTTTCTACCAGGTGACAAGCATTCTCTCAAGGCTAAATATGAGGGGTTGCGACATCTGGCTGCCTATCTTTATAACCCGAATGCACCACTACCCATACGCCCGATCATTGAGGATGGTGCCTGTCTGCAGGCTGGTTGCCATAACCGGGAGAAGCTTGGGCAGGTGGAAATACAGTACACAGAGAAGGTTCGATTTAAACACGAGGTTCACTTCAGTGATAAGGCGCTCTATGGCCACCGAATCACCTGCGATACCTGCCACTTCAAGACAACAGAGGATAAGCATTTCGAGGTCCCCACGGAGATCTGCTATCTGTGCCATCTGAAGCTGGAAAAACCTACCCTTGATAGGGCGGAGATGAGTGAATGCTGTGCAAATAGTGATATTCAGAAGATCACTTTTGCAAGCAGGCCAGCCATAGATTTTAAGCAAGGCGCCTCCCGCTGCGATATCTGCCATACGATCCCTGTCACGTCATTACAAAGCCAGTTGCAGGTCGGCGATGAGACAACAACCAAGAAGCCGATTACTCATCAGACAATACAGGAATCGAATGTAGCTTGTGAGAGCTGCCATTTTGAGGTGGTGAAAGGCGGGGGAGAGGTTGATACCGGCAATGTGGTGTCGAATGGATGTCTGACCTGCCGCAACAGAAGCCAGACCTTGCTAGCCACAGCAGGCGATAAGACACTGATGCATGACAAGCATGTGCCTGACAAGGCGGACTGTTTCGATTGTCACAGTGTCATCGAACACAAGAACAGAACCGATCATCTCGACTTTGTACGTAATGATTGCCAACTCTGTCATGTCGATCAACACAAGTATCAAAAGCTGCTGCTCGCCGGCGTTCCTGTTGATGAAGAGACTTCAGGTACGCCGCATCTGATGTATGAGGTCAACACCAACTGCATGGCATGCCATCTTAAGAAGACATTGAGCAGAGGGCATGATGTAAGAACTGCGGCCGGTGATACCTGCGCCGCCTGTCACACGGATCAGCATATACAAATGCTCGATGACTGGAAGGCGTTACTCAGCAAAGAGGTTGCGGGTGCGGAAGAGGTTGAAGCGGAGGCGCTTGATCTCCTCGTCGAATTGAGACCGAATTTGGATGAGGAACAGTTGAACCAGGTGGAGGCGATGATGGCCAGGGGCAAAGAACTGTTGAATATAGTGCGTGTCGGTAACGGCGTTCACAACAAGAAATACGCAATCACTATTCTCGATGGCGCCTTCGGTAATTTCGAAGACACTATTGAACTACTTGAAGGAACAAGGACAACCGAATGAGGCGTTAGAACTGTAGCGCTAACAATTATCGTGGAGGATGAGGAGAGAACAATATGAGTGATCAGAAACAACCGGAAATCAGTCGTCGTAAATTTCTAGGTGGCGTCGGTACCGCAGCTGTTGGTGCTGCAGCACTGGTGACACCCGCAGTCAATCTTGAGGCGGGGCAATCGAAAGCCCCCCGCTGGGCAATGGTCATGGATCTCAGGCGATGTATAGGTTGCAGAGCCTGTACGGTGGCATGCAAATCGGAGAACAGGGTCTCTCTTGGCCGATTCAGGGCAGTTATCCAAGAGAAGACCATGGGTACCTTCCCAAATACCAAGAAGGTGTTCCTGCCTTTGATGTGTAATCACTGTGAAGGGAATAAAGAGGATGGTGTTCCGCCTTGTGTGAAGGCCTGTCCCGAATTCCCTGGCGAACGCGCTAAGTTCAAGACTGCTGATGGTAAGACAATACGTTATCGTGTCGGCGCCACATACAAACGACCGGACGGCATGATCCTGATCGATAAAGAGAAGTGTATCGGCTGTGGTAAATGTATTGATGCCTGTCCTTATGGCGTTCGTTCGTTCGACCCCTTTGTCAAGGCCGGTGGTGACCCCACCAAGCAGGCTGCAGACAAGTGCGATATGTGCGCAGATCGAGTCGACAACGGTGTAGAGCCATCCTGTGTCAATACCTGTCAAGGACGTGCTCGTATCTTTGGTGATCTTAACGATCCAAACAGTCATGTTTCGGAACTTGTGAAAGAGCATAACCTTGCCACTCCCGATAATGTGCTGCTTGCTGAGGAGGGAACCAACCCGCATGTGTTCTATATTGATCCGGATAACATCTTAAAGACCCTCTATACACAGCGGAAGAAGGGCAAACTTGACCACTTTGTGGATCAGATTGTTTAGTCCCTTGCAGCATGTATTAGAGAGGAATTGATATGAAAAAGTTAAATCGTCGTAATTTTATGAAATTGGCCGCAGGTGGCAGCAGTGCATTGGCTGCAGGGTTGGGTTTTAGTCAAGGTGCATTGGCCGGATCGATCAAGCTGCAGGCAGGTGGTCGCGATTTTTCTCCAACCACGAAGAAGGCGTTGCAGGCAATCCCCACTGCGTGTTGGCAGTGTGTGACCCGTGATGCCATGATGGGCTATGTTGAGGATGGTCGTCTGGTAAAACTGGAGGGGCATCCGGACTCTATCCGTACCCTCGGCAAGCTTTGCGCCAAGGGACAAGCCGGTGTCAATCATGTCTACTTCCCGGATCGCATTCTCTATCCGATGTTGCGTGTGGGCAAGCGTGGTGAACATAAATGGAAGAGAGTCTCCTGGGATGAGGCACTGGATCTTATGGCATCCAAGCTCAAACCGCTTTTTGATGCCGGCACACCAGAGCTGTTCATGTACCAGTATGGCCGCCACAAGGGTAGCCAGTCCTCGATCATGCACGATTTTATGGATGCCTTCGGCTCTCATACCATTGGTACCCATACATCGGTCTGTGAAGGACCAAAATGGGTTGGCCAGGAGAGCTTGTGGGGAGGGATGTACGATAACTGGGATTACGATTACACCGATTACGTGGTCAATTTTGGCTCGAACCAGTTCGAGACCCATACCAACCACATTCCAACTTCGCAACGTCTGATTAGTGCAATGGTTGACCGCAACGTCCCGCTATACACCTTTGATGTGCGTCTTTCCAACACAGCAGCCAAGTCAACCGAGTGGATACCCATCAATGTTGGCATGGATGGTCTGGTGATGCTTTCCATGGTCAACGTCATCATGAACGAAAAATTGTTCCGCAAAGACCACCTTAAATATATGCGTGTATCACCGGATTATCATGCATCTGATGATGAAAAAATCGCAGCTATCAAGGAACATGTTGCTAAGTTCACACCGGAGTTTGCTGAAAAGGAAAGTGGTGTGCCGGCTGACAAGATCAAGCAGATTGCACGGGGCTATGCCAAGGCTAAATCGGCCTGTTTGATCGGTTATCGTGGCACTGTTATGCATTATCACGGTGCAGATCAGGAACGCGCAGCGATGTTGCTGTCGGCGATCACTAATAACCTCGATAGAAAAGGTGGGCGGGTTATGGGCGTCGGTGCCGGTTGGAAGGCACCCCATTCACCTAAAGCCAAACTACAAAAAGGTCTGGATATCGTGAATGGTTTTCCTGGTGAAGCAGCTTTTCCCACGCATCAAGTAAGCCAGCAGAATCTTCCGATGATCAAGGACGGTCAAAATGGCAGACCCAAAGTCTACTGGTCGAGCTGTAACAACCAGGCCTTTATCAACGGAAACAACAAGGAGGCTGAAGCGGTCTTGAAGGATGAGAGCTTGATTCCCTTCTATGTGAATTCAAGCATCGTCTATGACGAGACTTCGCAATACGCCGACCTTATCCTGCCGGATGTCACCTATCTGGAGCGGTGGGATACTGAAGATATGGTATCGCCGACCGGTGTTGCCGAGTTTTACATCCGGCAACCCCTCATCAAACCACTGGGCGAGTCGCGGGATCAGGGTGAAATCTTTGCCGGTTTGGCGAAACGGCTGGGTATCGAACTGGCTTATACGACCAAGGAGGAGTATGTCCGCCAGTCCTGCGAAATGACACCGGGTGTCAGAGAGGCCGGTGGCTTCGAATACATGAAGAAGCATGGTGTCTGGCACGACAAGAACGCCAAGCCCAATTTCGGTTTTTATGAAGCCAAGGTTGATGTCTCCGGCGATGGTGTAATTCTCGATGAAAAAACAGGCGTCTACTGGAACCACAAGAAGGCAGGTGTTAGCGAGGCCGAAGCCAGGAGTAAAGGTTTTCTGGGAGTAGAAGGGGCCAAGGATGCCTATGTTGCTCAGAATATTGAGGGAACGCCACGCAAAGCCTATCCGCCGAACACATCATTCGTAAAGTCCGGCTTGCTTGACTTCTACTCCGACAATTTCGCGGCTAAGGGCTTTCCTCCGTTCCCGACCTATACACCGATACCTGAGCATCAGAAGATGGGTAAGGATGATTTACATTTGACTACCTACAAGGTTGCCGTTCATACCCATTCTCGTACAGCCCATTGTAAGTAGCTTTCTGAGATCAAGCACGACAACCCAGCCTGGATCAACAGCAAGACTGCTGCCGATCGCGGCATCAAGGATGGTGACCGTATCAAGGTGGCCAGTGACCTCGGTGAGATAACCACCACGGCCCATGTCACCGAAGGTATCATCCCTGGTATCATCGCCATTTCACACCACTTTGGGCGGCAGCATTCCGGCATCTACGGGTCGGGTAAAAGTTCTCCTACACTCGGTGGTGCAACTGCAGATCCGGATGCCAAGAACATGTGGTGGGACAAGCACGGAACTCATCCCAATTCGATCATTCCGAACAGTTCAGACCCGATTAGCGGTGGGCAAAGGTGGATGGATACCGTTGTAAGAGTCGCCAAGGCGTAGATTGACAGTACCATTCAGCAGCCCCAAAAGGAGGGGCTGCTGAATCATTACGAATGATTGAGTGTGAGAGGAGGGCTGAAATGGGAATTAACTGGAAAGAGCTGGCCGATAACGCCAAGTCACGAAGTGATATTTATGGGCTAATGAGCACTGTTTTTCGGGAGGAGCCCGGTAGGGGCCTCATCAAGGAAATGAGAAGTCCCCGTTTGTCGGAGACCTTCGGGGGCTTGGGCGTTGAGTTAGGTGAGAGATTCTATACTGACCCTGAATCCAAGGTGGTGGAAGAGTTGGCAATAGAGTATACCCGCTTGTTCGTTGGTCCTGGTCCACATATATCGGCCCATGAATCTATCTTTAGCGAGATGGATGGCGACACGGGTGGTCTATGGGGTGTAAAGACCGTTGAAGTGAAAAAAATTATCGAGACAACAGGCCTTGATTATGGGAAGGACTTTACTGGTCTTCCTGATCATATAAGCGTTGAACTTGAGTTTATGCAGAAGCTGGCCGAGTGGGAAACCGACATGTGGCTGCAGCAAGATCGCAAGCGTGCAGAACATTGTCTGACCGTACAACGTAAATTTCTTGAACAACATTTATTCTGTTGGGTAAATCAATTCTGTGATGCAGTCATGAATCAAGCTGAAATACCCTTCTATCGGGCTATGGCTGAGTTATCTAAGCAATATATGGAGTTTGAACGGCAGAGCATCGCAACCGATACGGCTGCTTAATAGGTTAATGGTTTTCCTGATTACCCACCATACTCAGCTATTGCATAGGTGTTGAATGATAATTAACTTAAGGTGTACTGAAACATTAATACGAGGATTTGTGTGGACTTCCAGCGTGTTGTGGTGGGGCAGGGCCCCACCCTACCAAATAACCGGGGATGTAGGGTGGGGCCCTGCCCCACCAAGCACGGCTGTATTAGGTCGCGTATAGTCGATCTTTAGCAGTTAAGTAAGTGCTGTTAGTATCTGCAATCTATAGAAAGTGGGACTGATTGGTTTGATCCCCTATTCTCAGCTCAGAGGTTTGGTGGCTGAGTGTGGTGGGTAATCAAGATGGTTTTTGTCATTCAAGACTGCCCACGAATTATTCTAGCGGGGCGGAAAAACTCAAGCTTACTCGGTTGCTATTCGGCTGCGAAGGATGGCTTCTTGATCTGGACCCATGCCCAGTGTTGCGCCCTGTTTGAGAGCATATTCGATGGGCGCACCCAGGTTGATTCTATAAGCTGCCCACATGGTGCCTAGTAGAGTGGAGTTTGGTGCGTAGACCAATAACATGTCTTTACTGGCGTTGATAACATGTTGGGTGAAGTCATTAACCTGATCCCGACTTGGTACTACGCCATCTACCAGGATGTGGATATAGCGCATACCCACTGCTTCAGTCTCCAGTTGATGTAAGCGGGCGGCTTTTTCCGGTGTTCCGAGATCGATGACAGTCTCAAACCCGAAGATCTTCAGTTCTGCAATGCGATTCAATGGACGACCGCCGGTTGCCTGCAAATAGGGAATAGCCTGACCTGGGTCGGGAACAGCAATACCGTACCCCATTTTCCCCGGTAACTTTGAGGTCCTGTAGGTGAGTGTTTGGGGTATTGATTGTCCATCCGGATCAGTAAGCACATGATCATTGTGTCGATTGACTTCTCCGTCACCCCACCAACCACAGCCATGCACTGAGTTGGATGGTATTGCAATGAGGCATAAAATTGTAGTGATGTGTAAGAGATGTTTGTTCTCTTTCACGATCACCAACGCCGATTGATGGTGTACTCACCCAACTGACGGACAAAAGGCAACATCAGCATACCGGGGAGCCTGTCCACCTGTTTTGGATCACGGAAATCATTAAGGCCGATTTCCATCTCTGTATGCCCTTCCGGAGGTTGATCCACATAAGTGCCGAAGAGACGGTCCCACCAGGGTAGATTGAAGCCAAAATTGGAATTGGTCAGCGGGGCATGAACTGAATGGTGAACCCGGTGCATGTCGGGTGTCACGACGAAGAGTCGCAATATACGGTCGATCTTTTCCGGTATGTAAATGTTGCCATGATTGAACATAGCGGTTGCATTGAGCAGCACCTCGAAGATCACTACCGCGACTACAGGCGGGCCCAGCACCATAATGGTGGCGAATTTGATTAACATGGATAGGATGATTTCGATGGTATGGAAACGAGCGCCGGTCGTGACATCATAATCAAGGTCGGCATGGTGTACTCGATGTAGACGCCACAGAAGCGGTATGGCGTGGACCATTACGTGTTGCAGATAGATCACAAAATCCATCGCAACCACGGCAATTACGACAGACAATACAAAAGGCAGCTTGTAAAAATGGAGCAGCCCCCAGCCTTGCTGCTGAGCAAGGATCGCCACGCCTACCGCAGCGGCTGGAAACAGCAAACGTAGAATTAAACTATTGATAAAGATCAGGCCCAGATTATTAGTCCAGCGAAGACCCTTGGAAACGGAGAGCTTACGACGAGGTGAGCGGATTTCCCATAGCGTCATGACAGCGAATATACCGAAAAAAAAGCTCAGGCGAACGGGCAGTTCGTTGCCAAGAATCCAGTCGTTCCAACTCATTGTGTACTTTTCTCCAATGGCTTTTCTGCTATAATATTTTCTAATCATCTATTATTCAATAGATCTCTTGAATAATTGAAGTAAAATGGGACCAATATGTCAACTACTCATTTCAAACATGATCTTTTCAATGAGTTTGCGCGGGTTGCAAAAGCGATGAGTAATGGCTACCGGCTGGAACTGTTGGAATTTCTGGCTCAGGGAGAACGCAGCGTGGATGCTCTGGCGCAAGCATCAGGCTTGACCCTGGCCAATACTTCGCAGCATCTTCAGCAGCTTAAGCAAGCTGGTCTGGTGGGTAACCGCAAAGAGGGACACAAGGTCTATTACCGATTGAGTGGGATGGATGTTTCTTCGCTACTCGGATCAATAAGGGAAGTAGCAGAGCGATATCTGGCTGACGTGGACCGGCTTGTCGATGACTACCTCAAAGTCAAAGATAGTCTGGAACCTATACCTGCCAGCGAATTGCTTGAGAGAGCCAGGGAAGGTCTTGTTACCGTACTGGATGTACGACCAGTGGAGGAGTACGCATCGGGGCATCTACCTGGCGCCATCAATATTCCGCTGCAAGAACTTGAAATGCATCTGGATGAATTGGATCCTGATCGTGAAGTTGTTGCTTACTGTCGTGGTCCCCATTGCGTTCTGGCTTTTGATGCTGTCTTCAAATTGCGTGAGAAGGGTATGACTGCCCGGCGCTTGGAGGGCGGACTCCCAGAGTGGAAGCTGGAGGGGCTGCCAGTCGAATCATGAATGAAATGAATGGGTCAATTTGAGATAAGGTCTAACTAGACCGTAACTTTCACAAAGAGGTCGTCAATATTGAACCGCCATTCATCTGATTCATTAACCGTTTAAACTCATCCCAATATGATGTAGTGGGTAACCCTCAGTTATTCGACATGACCTGCAATCGATTCACGCCTTAAAGTCGGGAAAACGTCATTCTTCCAGTGCCGTCAACTTCTAAGACCAGAAGGGGTATTTGCCGTGACGGATCTTGGGTGTTGGTGGAACATACCTATCCTGGCGATCTGGTCATCATTAACCGGAAGTGGACGAGTTGTATTCCCAACCCCACACAGCAGCCAGTTTATTGTCGAACTCCTGAAGGCACTCATCGAGGCGGATGAGTTCCATGCCGTCATCGATCGAAAGTATCTCCTGCGCGATATTGCTGATGCCTATCGCTATGTGGAAACAGAGCAAAAGGCTGGAATCGTTGTCATCGAAGTCATGCCAGAGACCTAGACAAGGCAGCTACATATGCGTAATCGGAATAACGCTGAAACAGAGAAAGCACACCTGGAGCAGATCAAAATGCGCTATACAGAGTTCACTGATTCCCACGCTCTATTAGACAATTCCAGGCTATGATACCAGCTTAGGAGGAGTCCTATGAATACACAACGTTCGACGGTTGAAAGGCCAGTCAGTATCTATTTTGGTGAGGCGCTAGGGCGTTACGGTTTTGTGGATGGGCATCCATTCGGGCCGGATCGCATACAGGCTTTCTGGCAGGAAACGGTCAAACAGGGGCTGGATAAGAAGGTATTGGTTGCTACCCCGCAGATTTGTGATGAACAGGCGTTGATGGCTTTTCACACTCAGGAGTATATCGAGCGGGTTAAAAGCCAGTCCCATAGTGGGACCGGATACCTGGATGGTGGAGATACACCGGCTTTTCAAGGCGTGTATGAAGCTGCTTGTACTGTGACTGGGTCGGTGCTGGATGGTATACACCACATCCTTACAGGCCGGCATCCAAAAGTATTTGTTCCCATTGCCGGTCTGCACCATGCCCGACGTGATTCGGCCGCCGGTTTTTGTGTCTTCAATGACGCAGGTGTACTGATCGAGAATCTGCGGGCCCGGCATGGAATGCGTCGTATCGCCTATGTTGGCGCATCATGGAGATGGGGTCTTTTATGCATTCGAGTCAGACCCTGAGCTGATCTTTGCTGACATCCATGAAGATGGGCGTTATCTCTATCCTGGTACTGGTGCAATTGAAGAGACGGGTAAAGGCCCGGCAAGGGGGACTAAGCTCAATGTTCCTCTACCACCCTATGCAAATGACAGTGACTTTCATAGGGTCTGGCCATCTGTGGAGGAGTTCATTCGCCAGGGAAAGCCTGAATTGATCATATTACAGGCCGGTGCAGACAGTATTCAGGGTGACCCGATAACACACATGGCTTTTACCCCTAGCGCCCACGAATATGCCGCCAGTCAGCTGAGCAAACTTGCCAATGAGTTTTGTAATGGGCGCTTTATTGCGCTTGGGGGAGGTGGTTATAACCGAACCAATTTAGCCCTGGGCTGGAATGCGGTAGTCAAGGCCATGTTAGGTGAAAAGTAATTCAACGTTCTGCATACACCTTCCCATAGATTCCTTAGTGTAGATACACACGATCAACGATCTTTGTATTTACAGAATATCAATAGCTTATGTCTGAAGTACACACGAGAAATCAGATTGAGGAGATGGCTATTACCAGGTTTGACAGAAATCTGACTCTCTATCTCAGGATTAGCCGATATCTGGGCCAATATCATTGGCCCAGCGCTAAAAACTGGATTCGCAGACCAAAGCAGACTTTCCTCTGCCTTATCTGCCGGCACATCATGGCGACAATCGATGTTATATGCGTCAATGATGATGTCTGCAGAAAAGCGGCGGAATTGGTTTTGGAATATGCTGCCGATCTGACCATGATCCGGTATAACATCAGAAACTTGTCAAGGGAAGAGATCTGATGCGTATAGCCAAGGATCCAGGGTGCCTGGATGCTAGGAAAGAGGTCATCATCTCCAATGCTACCGCAAACTAGGCAGTACCGAATTATGTGTAGGAAAACGCAGTTGATCTTATCGTAATTGGATCACGGGAGCATGCAGGGTTGAACGTTCTGCTGGGATCCACACCTGATGCCATCGTACACCACGTTCCTGTGATATTCTGGTGGTTCAGACCCACACATAGTGGTTGCGCCTGCTCGCTGAACAGAAATGAATATTCTGCGTAGACCCGGAGTTACCAGTCAGTGATAAACGGCCGGTGATGACGCAAGCTGCCACTCAATCGTACAGAAACAAAAAGCCCCGACTAAGCGGGGTCAGCTAATATAGCTTCTACACAGCTGCTGGTTCATGCACCATTGCAGTTCCGAGCTCTGCAAAGGAAAATAATCTGAAGGCGCGTTCCCCATTGTAATCCAGTACCCTCAGGTCATCGGTTTCGTGCAGGTCATTGGCGACAACGGCAAAATGCCCTCCATAACGTTCCTTAGCCAACTCAATGGGAACTTCATAGGTCAGGAACTTATCCAATCCTTTAGCGGCCAGCTTCTCCAGAATTACTGGATCTTCAATGGAAGCGTGTGATGTCAGAATCATCAATGGGCCACTTCCAGCCATCAGCATAAATACTTTCATTTCAACCTCCTCCGTGTGGGAACAGGTGGCTTTTCAGTATAGCCAATACTACTTTAACGATGCATCCCTAGTTTAATTTTAGATCATCCCGGGCACTCAGCCCACAACGCATTCAAGGACAATGTCAAACTCAGCCAAGCGGCCACATGGGATTTTTCTGCTTAAACCTAAGGAATTAGTTTTCGAAGTGCTTCTGAGCATGTATAGATGCAGAAAGGCGCTGATTCTTATAAAATTATCAAGACAGAAATTAATCAACAATTAATCAAAAAATTAATCAAGACACCCATCCAAATAATCCAAATATTGCATCAAGCTTGACTCTCTGACAATCTAGCCTTCACAACCTCTATCAGATATCAAGGAGTGATATCATGCCCAAGCCAAGGAAAGCGCTGATCTCGCTTGAAGCTACCCCCTATTACCACTGTATCTCACGCTGTGTGAGGCGGGCCTTCCTCTGTGGGGAAGATGCCTTCTCCGGAAAAAGCTTCGAACATCGTCGTTAATGGATTCAGGCTAGACTATTTGAACTGGCCGAAAATCCAGAAATACCCGCTGGCACCAGATCGATTCCGGTGACGGTGAATCCGAGAGTAGCTGCCTATCCTGTAGCAAATCTGAATTTAGCACGATCGAATCAGATTATTAGCGGATAAAATCTGACTCAAGCGTTGTCATTACGATTAGGCTAGACAACAATCAATAAAAAAGGGGTGGCCGAAGCCACCCCGAATTGACAAGACTAAAGTGTTTGTGGATCAGACCACATTACGCGGTGCGAAAGACATGGAGCGGAATTCACTCTTGTATTTCGATTCACCGATCTTCTTCACCCGAGCCACACCCATCTTGTAATTGTAGTTACCACTGATCTGGTCAGGCACCCGGCCCTGCAGGGCGTTGGATGGCTGGGCGGTATTGATGAAGTAAGAATACATGGTACCTTTCTTCACATGCGGTGTGACGATTGCCACAGCTGTTACCGCTGCCTTATCCAACTCGATCCAATCGTTCTTCAACAACTCAGCGAAGTTGAAGTCCTTTCCGTGCACACCTTTGATGGTCTGCTTGAAGTTAGGGACACGGTCGGAGTAGAGCAGCACCTGATCACCCGATTCGATACCACGCTTGGTGGCGTCATCCGGATGGATTTCAGTCCAGTTCTCTGGCCAACGCTGGGAGATGTAGGCACGACGGTCCACATCGTCGAAACCGGACTGCCAGATTTCGTTGATACGGCCATTGGTGTGCCACAATTCATCATCCTTGGGCTTCATCCATGCCCAGTAGTCGGAGAACAGGCTCCAGGGATGTTTCTGAATGTTCACCTTACCGGTCTGTGAATTGAAGTGGGTACCCTTCTTGTTGACCATGTTGGCCCCTTGGGTACGACCTTCCGCAACCATTTGCTCATGAGACATTGTGGTGTCGTGCAGACGGATAGTGCCAAGAAGCTCTCCGGTGTTGTAGTTGTAGAAGGCCGGTCCTTGTATGCCTTCTGTACCGAGTTCACGCAGTTTTTCATGCAAGGTCTTACCCTCTTTATGGGCAGCAACCTTGATCATGTGGTAGGCCTTACGGTTACCACGGCTGAATCGAGAGGATTCTTCACAGACTTCGTTTGAGTTCTTCCAGTCGAAACCGTCAAAGCCCATTTTTTTACCCAGTTGGGCGAAGATCCACCAATCAGGCTTGGAGTCGCCAGGTGCATCATAGAACTTGGAGTAGAGACGGATACGACGCTCGCCATTCGCGCGGACGAAGTCCTCCTCACCCCAGGTTGCAGCCGGTAGTACGATGTCGGCAAATCTGGAACCGATGGGATCACGCAGATAGATTTCCTGGTTGAGTACCACGGTCCCACCAGAGTCCATGCGCTTCTTCAGCGTTTCGACGATCTCCGCTTTGTCAAACGAGCGTACCTGACGCGGATTGTTGCTGACCAACTCTTCGAACTTGGCATTCAACCCGCCGGATCCACACATGGCTTGAATCCAGGTGGTGCCGACCACATGTGCAAAGCGGGTATTACCGGAGTAGAAGTAACGATCACAATCCAGTGCCTGGCGACGACGGCCCGGGCGTTTCTGCGCAGACTTATTTCGTGGATAACCGCCACCGCTGGTGCCGCCACGCTGATGTCCACCGAAGCGACCGACAACCTGACCGGGTCGACCACCGGCACCACAGATGGTGGCCAGTGAGCTAACGGCATTGGTGTTGTCAGTATTGTTGGACCAGTAGAAGCCCTTTTCTATACCCAGTGAAGTTTTTGGACGGGTGCC
Organism: Candidatus Thiodiazotropha sp. (ex Ustalcina ferruginea); assembly: GCA_025656375.1. Classification (GTDB taxonomy): domain Bacteria; phylum Pseudomonadota; class Gammaproteobacteria; order Chromatiales; family Chromatiaceae; genus Thiodiazotropha. The sequence goes on from JAHXHU010000196.1 coordinate 18,860, forward strand.
ATCACCTTTGGGTTTAGCCATCCATTCAGCGGCCTGATAGATCTGCTCAACAGGAATGTTGGCAATCTTAGCTGCGTTTTTCGGATCGAACTCATCCTGAGACAGGTTCCATTTCTTATAGTCCTCAAAACCCTTGGTCTGGAATTTTCCCCAGGTCGTACGCCACTGCCAAGGTGTATTACGGGTACCCTGACCAAAACCGGAGCTCGACTCCCACTTATTGTTGACCCACTGTTTGTTTGATCCACTCGCTGTCTTCCCAGCCGTTTTCCATAATGACTCTGGCGATGGCACCCAATACAGGTGTGTCAGTACCAGGATCAAGCTGGATGAACAGGGCATTACCCCGGTTCTTGGCATAGGCGATACCGGCAGTTTCACGCACATTCAGCCAGATCGTCTTCTGGCCGCCATCGATGGCAGGTTTGATGAACTGGTTGAAAATCATGGTCTTGGTTTCGTAGGGGTCTGTGCCACAGATCATCAGTACTTCGGCATCACCCCAGTCCTTACAGGCGGGACCGAAATTATCGAAACCGGCATCGCGGAAACCGGGTGTTGAAGTGACATTCGCCGGTGTGTCGTGCATGGTCCAGTTGGCTGTCTTCATGGAGCGGCGTGCAAACTTGGAGCCTGCATAGGTGTTTTCAACATACTGATACGAGTAGATCTTCATACCATAGGCATTTGCACCGTATTGTTTCACCGTGTACTTCATCAAGTCAGTTGCCACATCCAGTGCCATATCCCAGGAGACCGGTTGTAGCGTACCGTTGATACGGATCATCGGTGACATCAATCGGTCATTGGTGGGCTTGTCCGGGTTGTAACACTTCTGGGCAATAGTGCCACCACGGATGGAGGAGTCACCATTGATATTGACAACCTTGGAATCTTTGTCGGGTATCACCACCACATTGTGGGGACGCCCCTTATGCATCACGACATTGTGTTGAGTGGGTGCGACCCATGCCTGCAGTGGTCCACTGGGAAAGTCGATGTCAAACGCATTCTCAGCTGCTTTCATGCCGCCATCAGGCGTACCGACCGGCCAGCGATAGACCTTGTAACCACAAGCAACGATACAGTAGTCGCAGCAAGTAGTGAGGACTTCAGCGCTCTTCGGCGGTAGAGGTGAGTTGTCTTCGGGAAGGTAATATTTTGTTGCCATTGTTTATCTCCTCCTAGCCTTCCATCAGGTTTTCGTTACGGCCGAAAATGAGGCCCATCATGCCGACAGCGTAGATGTCATCACCGTCCAGTTCGAGCAGAACCTGAGGAATACTCTGGTAGGCTTGACCTGAAATGATAATGCCATGACGAGTCAGATCGTAGGTGGAAAGGTGTAGTGGGCATTGACCCAGTACACGATGCTCGCCAACCGCCTGGTATTTACCCGTGAGGTAGCCACCCTGGTGTGTGCAGAGGTAACTGAACCCCACCACATCACGTTGAGATCCGATACCACTACCTGCTTTTGCACCATCCATCTTCACCACAAAACAACTGGTGTTTGGACCATCATCCGGATAGTTGAAGTCCAGTGGCTTGTTCTCTTTGAGTTGACTCAGCTTGGCAACCAGTTTGCGTGGATAGCCGACAACACGTGCCTTTGCCTGGGCTTGACCAGGAAACAGGCTGATTGAGATTGTGCTTGCGGCGGCTGCAGCAGAACCTGAATACATCAGGAACTGACGACGGTTCAGCATGCATTTACCATGCTCAGCTGCGGTCTCATCTTTTTTCTTCAGGTCAGTCATTACTTTGCCTCCTGTGCGGCTTTGAGCTCAGCCTTGGTAAACAGAGGAGCATAGGGTGGCTGTTCAGGTTTCTCCATCATGATTTCAGGACCGGAGAATGCTTCAAGAAACGCCACCAGATCTTCCTTATCCTGATCGGTCAGACCAAGAGGATTGATCAGAGGGCTCTTGTTTTTCGGGAACAGTGTGGTGCGTCCTTCCTCATCAACTCCACCGGGATTGTAGAAGTCGACAACCTCTTCCAGGGTGTAGAAGACACCGTTATGCATATAGGGTGCGGTGTAAGCGATATAACGCAGCGGTGCGGTACGGAACTTACCCTTGTCCCATTTGTTCTTTGAACGGTAATAGAAACCCCAGTCAGATTTGGCTGCACGGTAGCCTTTTTCGGTCTGACCTTTGGCATACTGCTCAAAGCGGAATGTGATCTGGGCGAGACCGTCTTCTTCCCAACGTTTATGCGGTGGTACACCGATGTTGTGGAAATCCAGATCCCAAGAGAGTCTTTGATCTCATGATGGATTTCGGGACTTCCAAGTCCCCGAAATCGACTCGATCTTCGACAACCTGTTATGGCCCCGG
>JAHXHU010000196.1:21211-26378 GCA_025656375.1 Candidatus Thiodiazotropha sp. (ex Ustalcina ferruginea)
GTCCTGCGTCCGTGCCGCTTCGCCACACCCTCGTAAACTCGCTGCTGGCTACTCACCACTCCCTCAAATGACTTGACGCCGTGTTCGGAGTTCGCTTTGTATCCCCTCTGCCGCAAGGCACGGCGGGTCTACAGTCTCGCCTCACGGCTGCCGGGGACTAACCGCCTCGGCTTTCAGCCTTCCATGGCGCTCAGCGGTTGTCAGTTCACCATTGTGGCAGTTGATGCAGCCGGCCTTGCCGTTGAACAGGGCCATACCGCGAACCTGCTCTTCACTCAATGCACTCTTGTCACCCTTCAGATACTTATCGATTGGTACTTCGTGCTCACCGGTAGTATTCATGGTGCGTTCGAAAGCAGAGATGGCATGCCAGACATCATCGATGATCGGCCATTCCGTTCCGAAAACCTCTTTGAAGCGTTTCCTGTAATCTGGAATGAGTGCCAGACGGGCTTCCATGATGTCATCTTCACCATTACCGGCGACACCACCCTTGGCTGCTGATTTGGCCTGCTTTTCATTCGATGAAGCAGAACCGGCCCAGAACTGGCGGGGAAAGTAGGCGCTGTTGATAATGGACTGACTGTTACGCCAGTGAACCGTGCCGGGATAACCACGGGAGAAATCTTCTGCCCAGGCCCAGCCCTGTTCGGGTTCATGGCAGGTGGAACATCCGGTTGATGCATCACCACCGACACGGGGATCAAAAAATAACAGCTTGCCGAGTTCCACTTTCTCAGGCGTTAATTTGTTATCGGGTGGAATGGGTGCTTTACCAAGTGGTGCCAGCGGGGCAGGCCCTGCTGCTTTCATGGCCATTTTGGCAGCTGACATCTTGGCTGGTGCTGTAGCACTCTCCTGTTTGGCAGCTGTAGCTTGGCAACCTGTAAACAGAGCCGCAACGGCGGCAGCAACCAGAGTAAGAGTAAGTTTCTTCATACGCATGGTCATTACCTCCATTAGTTAGGGACTTCCGTCCAGTTTGCGATGGCTTCATACTCTGCCGGGTAGGGCTGTTTCCAGACATGTTTATCACTGGTCAGCTTGTTACCCGAAAGCGCTTCAAGAAAGGCCACAAGGTCTTTCTTCTCTTTGCCGCTTAATTTTAATGGCTTCAGCAGATCGCTCTTTTTGCTGTCTTTACCGCCGCCCTGGTTGTAGAAATTAACAACGTCTGCAAGTGTCTTGATCATGCTAGGGTGCTGAGTATTTCAGTTCACGCAAAGATGGTGTTACGAACTTACCCATGTCTTCGTCTAAAAGCGTGATGTTGTAGTAACCTGGATCACGTTTCAGATTCATGTAGTTGGGGATACCCTGGAACATGGTGAACGCAATAAAAGCCTGATGATTCATCGGGTCGAGAAAGACATCGAAGTTCTCAGGAACACCGGTGTTATGGGCTTTTTGATCAGTCAACAACGGACCATTGTGGCATTGGATGCAACCGGCCTTACCTTTGAAGAGCTTCATGCCATTATTTGCGGATGCAGACATTTTGCCTTTATCAAAGGGTGAGTTGGCTGAAGTCAGGGTTTTCATATATTCAGGGATCGCTTTACGCACAGAACCGTTTGACGGCTCACCGTAGCCCGCATCCTTGAACATCTGTACATAGACCGGATCCTGCTTCATACGCTCCTGCATGATCCGCATATCCATGTTCATGGTGTAATCTTCAGTGAGCATCTCACGGGTCATGTCATTCAGGTTGGTGCCGATTCGGCCATCCCAGTTCCAAACTTTTTTATGTGCGACATTGATCAGTGAAGAGGCATTGCGGAAATGGCCATTACCGGGATAACCGGGAGATAGAGCCTCTTTGCTGGCATACCCCTTATCCGGCACATGACATGTGGCGCATGATACTGCAGCATCACCAGAGAGACGCTTATCAAAGAACAGGCGTTTCCCCAGTTCTGCTTTTGCATTATTTATTTTAAGCTGCGGTAAAGGTCCGATAGCCGGATATTCTGCAGCTTGAGCGCTAAGCGCGACTCCAAACCCCATGACGGCGGCAAGGAGTGTACGCCCTGTAGTGACTCGTACACCCATTGGATTTCCTCCAGGTCAGTTTTACTTAATCGGTGTTCCGAAAGACGATTCAGATCGCTGTAACTTATTTATTCATAAGCGGCCTGAACCGTTTTAATCACTGCATGAAGTAGGCCAGTTTAGTCGTTGTTTTTTTATTCTTTACAAAACCGTATGTTACAAAAGGTTTAATGATCAGGATCAATTTTAAGCTGTGAATCAATTGAATAGATCGTTCCAATGCGGTTTTTAAGTTATACGATTTTGTTCAGTTGGACAGTCAAGAGGGCTCATGGTGAGCCTATAGAATCATGCGGGTTATCGCTTCCCCGCCAGCACGTATTGGATGGCTTCCAGGATGACGGATGAGGGTGTTTGATGAGGGAATACGAAGCGCAGTTCACCCTCAGGTGTAATCAGGTAGGTTACTGCTGAGTGGTTGACTGCGTAGCCGAAGGCAGATCCCTCAAGGGCCACTTCGTAGTATTGCGCACCATAGAGTTTTGCAACCTTCGCAATCTCGCTGTCACTACCGGTTCACCCATCAGATTGGGGTGAAAATAGCTGACATAATCATCCAGTACTTGAAAATTGTCCCGTTTAGGATCGACACTGATAAAAACACCTTGGACAGCTTTCAACTCGTCATCGCTGAGTTCATTCAGGGCCTGGGTCAGAAAAGCGAGGGAGGTAGGGCAGACATCAGGGCACTTGGTATAACCGAAGTAGAGTAGAGCCACTTTCCCTCTCAGTTGCTCCAACGAGAACTCACCTTGACTCGAATGCAAGGTGAAATCTCCACTCAGTTGTGCGCCACTGAGATCAAGTATCTCATCTTGTTGAGAAACCTCATCCGATGCAGTGGATGAAAATGTGATGAGTAGTGTGAAGATAAACAGGGTTATCCGAAACATAGTGCCTCAGTGGTTCTTTCTACGTTGATTACTCACTAGCATCAACCCAAGCATGAACACCAACAACGCAATACCTGCCGGCAGTCCATAGACCTTTATCTTATCGGTTTCAGGCGGCAGAACAAGCCAATACCAGGTGCTAAGGGTATGTTTGGAACCCATCTCTCCATTGCTGCCATCCCAATTGGCGAAAGATATTGGAATAAAGGTACCTTCGCTAAAGACCACGTCGCCATTACCTGAATCACGGGGACGTTTCATCATAATCCGCCATTGACCTTCCTTCCAGGTGCCATTTGCAGCCAGGCTGTTGTCATCCATACGCATTGCCAGCTTTTTGTCCGGACCACTGCCATCGAGGAGTGCCCCTGCCGGTTCTCTGGCGGGATCAACCCCGCCTGCATTCCAGTACCAGATCGTGGTGTTGTGTTTATTGTCGCCATGTCGATAGAGTGGCTTCTCGACCATGGGTGCCGACATGTAATCCTCTTGGTGAGGAAATTGAATGGCGACAGCATCCGGGTACATCTCAAGATTCGCATCCTGCAGATCGGTAAAATAGTCGATACCGGGCCGGCTTTCAGTCCGGTCGTTCACCTCGAGAAGGAAGGCAATCTCGTTCTGGTTGTAGAGTGTGCGTACTGTGATGGCATCATTCAACGGTGTGAACAAACGCTCATCCTTAATTATGTTCGGCACCAGATGCAGGGTAGTGGCCGGCACCTGCTCCCAGCGATCGTCGGTGATTGAATCGGGTAGTGAATCTTCCACTTTCAGACCGGTTACCACCGGACCATCTTCCGGTTGAGTCGTGTTTAAGCGCAGGCTGTAGACATAGTTGGCGATATGCCAGCGATCCTCAAGTGAGACAGGATCTTTATTGCCCTCTTCAATGGCTCGGTGTGCAGGCATGGGTGTTCCGGGTATACCGATCGACAGGCGGGTATAGATTGCCTTGATCGTTTCATCCTGTTCTTGTTCAGCCGATACCGAAGATTGCGTTGCGCGCCAGGTCCAGGGCTTAGTCAGATCCCTTGGCCAGATGCGGTTACCCCAGTCATCTTCAAGTTTTTTACCGGAGGTGATATTGCCACGGCCTGCAACACCATGACACTCTTTACATGATTTTATGAAAGCTTCTTTTCCCTTGGTGACTGAATCATCGCTATAAGGGACCTGACTGTTCAGAGGTTCATTGTCGGTAATGATTTGAAAGTCGGTTTTGATATAGAAGCCATCATCATCGAAGTCTTCATCTTCCGCAGATTCCGGCGACCATGCCTGGGTGATATCAAAGCCTTTGATAACGGGAACCAGGCTGTGGATCTGATCGTCAGTCAACAGTGCCCGTCCTTTAATGCCCCAGCCCGGCATGGCGGTGCCAGGCAGACCCTGTTTGATGGTATTGAACAGATCCTCGTCCCGGGGTAACAAAGTCCCGGGTGATGTCTTGTATTTAAACAGGCCAAGGGAAAAATCCCGTGGTTTGGGGTACATGAGGTCTGCTGCTATGCCATCACCGGCGCCGGTTTCGCCATGACAGACTTCACAGCGGAGTTTATAGAGATCCTTACCCAGCAGACCTTTGCGTTTTGCCAGTACTTTGATCCTTCATGCCGGTTACCTGCTTGGAAACCTCAGGGTCCCAGGTACGGGGTACCTGGCCGTTGTAGTCGAAGATAAAGGTGATGACATGCCAGATCTCTTCTTCGGATAACAGCTCATGCCAGACCGGCATGGCAGAGTTCCAGGGCGTGCCTTCTTTAGGTAATCCGGGTCCACCTGTTGCGATGCGCCAAAAAAGAAAGGCTTCCTGGAGTTGCGGGATAATGGTGGGATCCTGGAAGTTGATGGGCTGCGGATTGAAGCCATGTCCATAGTGCCCTTGACCATCGAGCAGGTCACCATGACAGTAGAAGCAGTTCTGGTAATAGATGTCACGACCGGCCAGGACAACCTCATCATACTTCTCCCAACCCGCCTGCTCATCTTCCATCAGGGTTGTGAGTATCTCCTCACGAATTGGATTTTCCAGTGTTGCCAGATCATAGGCGTTGCCAAATATTTTCAATGATGCAGGTGGAGCCGGATGTACCTGTCTTAGTTCTACCGGGGCATCGTTGCTAGGCTTTACGCTATCGTATGTGGTGTAGCCAACGATCAGTGGGATGATAATAAGAAAGGCCCATCGAACAACTGCCTTGTTGTTATCACGCAGG
>JAHXHU010000112.1 GCA_025656375.1 Candidatus Thiodiazotropha sp. (ex Ustalcina ferruginea)
GTGGGCGCATCGTCATAGGCAACACTTGTTTCGGTAATCACATAAACAGCAGCAGTGGATAGAAGACGAAGTGTTTGACCCCGGCCTCGGCGCAGCAGGCAAGCAGATTTCGGGTATTGCAGGTGTTGTTGGCGTAGTACTTGAGCGGATTCTCAACCGACTCAGGGACAATGGTATGAGCTGCAAAATGCATCACTGTATCGATGTCGTGCTCTTTCAGAATACGACTCACCAGCGCTTGGTCACCGGTATTGCCGACGATCAGTTCGCCATGTAGGACAGCTTGGCGAAAACCGGTACAGAGGTTGTCGAGGGTGACAAGCCGCTCTCCATTTTCGCCCAGCTGACGCGCTGTATGGCTACCGATATACCCCGCACCACCGGTAACTAGAATCCCTTTCTGTGCCATTAAACACCCCTCTTCATGTCGGTTGGATGGTCTGTAGAATGCTGCACATGATAGCGGGCGCTGATGGCTGAGTCATGCCTTGTGGGCTCAGTAAAGGTGAATTTTAGGGTCTTTGGGGCAAGTGGTCAGCGATCAGTAACCGGCAAAGGAAGGCGTCTGGTTTTTTTGACCAGGATTTGGAAGCAGATGAGGCTGTCAGATTCGAAACAGTCGCCGGGTATTGGATGATGTCTGCTCAGCTACCTGGCTTGGCTGTAGATTGCGTAATTGACAGATCCTGTGGAGAACCTCAGGCAGATAGGCCGGTTCATTGCGTTGTCCACGACGGTTGCTGTCGGGTTGATCAGGTGAGTCTGTCTCCAGCAAGATGGTCTCCAGAGGCAATGTCTTGATCAGGCGGTGAAGTCGATTGGCCCGGTGGTAGGTGATTGGACCTCCGAAACTCAGATAGAAACCCATTCTGATCAATTTAAGTGCTTGTTGTTCGCTGCCTGAATAGCTATGTAGCATGCCGCGTAGCCCCGGATAACGACCTAGTGTGTTGATCACCTCTTCCACTGATCGCCTGGCATGAATGATCACCGGTAGCTCACAATCCCTGGCAATGCTCAGTTGCTGCTCGAAATAGTATTGCTGCAGTTCAGGCTGAGGGTCATCAATATAGAAATCAAGTCCACACTCGCCAATAGCGACTGGCCGCTCTCTTTCAGCCCACTCCCGCAACGACATCAAGTGCTCTTCAAGGTGATCGGAGAGATACATCGGGTGTAGACCATAGCTCGGATAGAGCCCGGGTGTCTGTTGGCAGAGCTGCTTGATTCTTGGCCACCAGTCAGCCTTGATGGCCGGGATTATCTGTTGGTAGACACCAGCCTCGTGAGCACGCTGCAAAGCTTGCTGACGGTCACCATCGAAACTGACATCGTCGAAATGGCTGTGTGCGTCGATCAGCCGCGGCTGAATACCCATTGATCTTCCTTGGACAGTTGCTTGTTGAAGCGATAGCCATCTGTCTTGAAGCCCTTGATATCCTGTGGGTCCTGCAGGTGGTTTTCGATAATATAACGACTCATCAGTCCACGGGCTTTTTTCGCGAAGACACCGATCATACGGTAGCTGCCGCTCTTCTTCTCCTTGAATTGAGGGGTGATGATGCGACCCTCCACCAGCCTGGGTTTGATCGATTTAAAATATTCGTTGGAGGCAAGATTAATCAAGATATCATCCTCCTGTGACTTAAGATCCTTATTGATCGCCTGAGTAATCGTATCACCCCAGAAGGCATACATATCCTTGCCCTTTTCATTGGGTAGCCTGGTCCCCATCTCCAGTCGGTAGGGTTGCATGAGATCGAGGGGTCTGAGCAGACCATACAGACCGGAGAGTATGCGTAGGTGCTGCTGGGCAAAGTTGAGCGCTTCTTCACTCAAGGTCTCTGCGTCCAGTCCAGTATAGACATCGCCCTTCATAGCCAGTGCGGCCTGTTTAGCATTTTTCAGAGTGAAAGGAGTCTTCCAGGCATGGTAGCGATCGAAGTTGAGTTCCGACAGTTTCATACTCAGTTTCATCAACTCGGCGAGATCCAGGGAGGAGTAGTTGCGCAGGTTATTGATCAGTATCCTCGATTGTTTCAAAAAGGCTGGTTTGGTGTGTGTATCAGTCACCGGTGCTGTTTCGTAATCGAGGGTCTTGGCGGGGGAAATCGCAATCAGCATCTAACTCTCTACCTGCATTATCCTGGGATTGTGGTGGCTTCCGTAAATGATCGCCAGATCGGTGATTAAATACAACCGTTCCACACAAAGGGGTAAAGCACTCGGGTTGGAGTGGTGTGACAGGAGCACACACTATATTATTTCACCGGTAGATAGGGTATCGGTTGAGTAAGCAGATATGAATCGAGTAATTGGCGAGGTACTTCAACGGCTGCTGCAGGTTGTGCAGGATCTCTATACAGAAACGGCGGTCCTATCCGAAGGCGAGAGCGAGCTGCAGCTCTGGTACAACCGGGGTTATGCTGATGGCATGATCAGTGCCATGAGAATATTGGGTTATGCACAACAAGTCGATGCCGTTGACGTAATTGACAATAGGTCATTGGTTGTCGGACAAGCGCTACTTCCCTGGGGGAAGGCCTACCGACACGGTTTTGATAGGTGTGAAAAAGAGACCGCTGAGGTCCTAGGAGCCTGTCGGACTTAGGATGAATCTACTGCGGAAAAGCCTTGTTGGCCGGATTTCCCGATTAAATTCGTTAAATAGGCTCACTATTCGCCTCATTTAATCGATAAATCTGGCTCAACATGGCTTTCCCTCGCTACGATCACCTAAGTCCGACAGACTCCTAGAGGAAAAACAGTCATGAAGATCGTCTCCTTCAACACCAATGGCATTCGTGTACGCGAGCATCAGCTGAGCAGGTTAAAGGCTGAGCACCAACCGGATATTATCGGCATACAGGAGAGCAAGGTGCAGGATGCTGACTTTCCTGTTGGTATGATCGATGCCATGGGTTTCAAGGCCGAGTACCATGGTCAAAAGACCCACTATGGGGTGGCCCTGCTCTCTAAGTCAGCGGCGATAGGGGTTGCCAAAGGATTCCCGCAGGATAGTGAAGATGCCCAGCGGCGGTTGATTATTGGTCGTTACAATTCACCTAAGGGGAACCCCCTGACGGTAATCAACGGCTATTTTCCCCAGGGTGAGAGCCGCTCTCATGAAGTAAAGTTTCCCGCTAAACGTCAATTCTATGCCGACCTACTCAATTACCTGCGAAGTGAGCACGATCCATCAGAGGCTTTGCTGGTGATCGGGGATATGAATGTTGCCCCGCAGGACGCCGATATCGGTATCGGTGCCGATAACGCCAAACGCTGGCTGAAGAGTGGCAAATGTAGTTTTCTGCCTGAGGAGCGTGAGTGGCTTGAGGCACTTCAGTCCTGGGGACTACAGGATAGCTTCCGTACCCTCAGACCGGAAGTAACGGATCTCTTCAGCTGGTTCGACTACCGTAGCCGGGGATTTGAACGGGAACCCAAAAGGGGATTGCGCATTGACTTGGTTTTAGCCACCATGCCGTTGATTGAATGTTGTACCGATGTGGGCATAGCCTACGATGTCAGGGCTATGACAAAACCCTCGGATCACTGCCCCATCTGGGCAGAATTCGACTACTGATACTTGAATCCAATGCCCCGGGTCAGTCTGCGTTTTTACGAAGAGCTGAATGATTTCCTGCCGGGGTCGCTGCGAAAGCGCACCTTTGAAAAAGAGTTCACGGGAACACAAAGCGTTAAACACCTGATCGAGAATCTTGGTGTGCCTCACACTGAGGTGGAGATTATCCTGATCAACGGTCAGTCAGTGGATCTGAGCTATCCGCTGCAGGAGGGTGATCGTATCAGTGTCTACCCGATGTTTGAATTGTTGGATATTTCGCCACTGTTACGTCTGCGTATAAAGCCGATGAGGAATCCTCGTTTTATTGCTGATGCGCATTTGGGTAAGCTCTCCCGGTATTTGCGTCTACTCGGATTCGATTGCCTGTTTTTTAACGATACAGGTGACAGGAACCTGGCCCGTATTTCAGTAGAGCAGGGGCGGGTGCTGTTGACCCGTGATCGGGATTTGTTGATGCGTCGCAACATCACCCATGGCTGCTTCATTCATGCGACCGAGCCCAGACAGCAATTGATGGAGATCGTGCAACGGTTGCAACTGGAAGCTATGTACAATCCCTTTACACGCTGTATGGAGTGCAATAGCCAGTTGACGACAGTGGAGAAAAAGAGGATCGAGGATGAGCTGCCAGACCCTGTTCGTCAACACTATAATGACTTTTGGCGCTGTAATGAGTGTGGAAGAGTCTACTGGAAGGGGATTCACCACCGCGAGTTGCGTGCTTTCATCGACTCCTTGGTCTTACCGGTTACAAAACAGTAGGGAGATGATGGTGATGCCGCAATGGATAATATTGATCGTACTCAGCCTCTCTTCTGCAGTCATCCCTGCCGATGAGATAAGCAACGGGTGTCTGAAACGAGTCTTCATGCACTATTGTCTGGGGGGGAGCATGACCCAGCTGTTGCAGCAGCGTCCGGTCAATCTGGAACCCGTCGTTGATGGTGATCGTACAGGCATCATCTATACCAAGGGCCGGGAAAGGATCTATGTGATGGCCTATCAGGGCCACATTTACAAGGTGCTGCAGACCTATGATTCTCCGAATCAGGTTACCCTGCAAAGGATTCAGCGTACGCTGCACAAGAAGTATGGCAATCATCAGGATATGAGCGTTTTTCCAAACTATGTGCGTAACATAGCGGGAAGGATCGGCGCTGTGCGCAGAGGTGAGGGCGAATTAAGGTATCGCTGGCAGCTTCCCGGCTCTCCCTGGCGAGTCGAGTTGGCCTGGACCCGAAAATTGGGGATCTCCCTTGCCTACCTGGCGAACGCATTGGACCAGCAACAGCGTGAGGCCGGTGAGCGTAGTCTTTGAGTGGGTTTGACCATGATAAGGTGCTAAAAAATAGAAATTTCTGTGTCCATAGTCAGGTTTTGAATCATGAAACCCGATATAATTTGCGGATATCAAAGTTGAGGAATATTGGAAGTAGTCCCATGAGATACCCATCAATAAGCTTATTCAGTCTTTTTTTGTCGGTAATGCTGCTGCAAGGGTGAGGTGGTGGCGGAGGTGGCGATAGCGACGGCCCCAATACGTCGGTTGGTACAACCTATACGGGGTCTACTGCCGAAGCCACTATCGATGCATCGAATGCCAAGGAGCTCTCTACCGGTGCTGCATCGGGTACTCAGCAGGCGCTGGCTTCGGATGCTGTATCGGATGGGTTTTTATCTCGCCCGCAGGCCAATCCCTCCACTAAGCTCACAGAATTGGCACCACGGATTGCACAGTGGATCAGTCAATTGAGTAGTCCCAATGCAGCCAAAACAATTGATATGAGCGCTGATGTTTGTGATTCGGGTAGTGCTATTGCCGATACTAACGACGCTCAAACCGAAGGCACCGTAACCTTTACCAATTGCACAATGAATGATCCGGATGGGTCTCTGGTGATGAATGGTACCTCTCAATTTAGTTTCAACACCGGTACAGATTCTCTGCGCATGGTTTTCCGGATGACTGCAACCTACATTGGTGAGACGCAAGCAATCAACTTGACCCTTGCTTGTAGCAGCATCTCGACAGCATCGGTATCCTGCTCTGTCACCTCTGATTTTGTCGGTATCGACAGCAGGGTCTATCGCATAGAGGATCTGTCGGTCAGCGGTAGTGAGATTTCGGGGTTCTATGTCAGTATGACCTTCTATGACCCGGATCACGGACGGGTTGATGTGACAACCACCCAACCGCTCACTTACGACTGTCCAACTGCTGTCCCCGGTAGCGGCATGCTTACCCTTAGCGGGAGCAGTGACACATTCGCAACGGCCAGTTTCGACAGTTGCAGCTCATATACCGTCACTGTCGATGGTGTGGGTACGACATATAACTGGTGAGTCTATCCGCAACAGGCTGAACACGGCTTTGGGCACGCTCAGCCTGTTTTCTCATTAACTCGATTTCTAGGTTGAAACGGTGGTCAGGACTTTCCCCTGGAGCTGTTGCTCTACCTCATCGATGCCGGATATCAATACCTCGACGATGCGGTTTTTCAATTCAGTACCGGTAGCTCCTTCTGCTGTAATACGCAGATAGTTGGGCGTATAGCCTCTCCAGCCATCCTCATCACCACCTTCGATCAATACCGGCAAGGTACGGTTGAGATAGCGCCCCAACGTTTGCCGTTTCAATCGCTCAGTCAGTCTATGCAGTGTTTGGCTGCGTTGCCGTTTTATTTCCTGGCTGAGCGCCCCGGGCAGGCTGGCCGCCTTGGTACCCTGGCGGCACGAATAGGTAAAGATATGCAGATCGCCGAAGCCGATCTCTTCGACGAAGTCGAGGGTTTGCCGCCATTCGTCCTCAGTTTCACCGGGAAATCCGACAATGATATCGGTGGTGATATTGATATCCGGAACCCGCAGTCTAGCGGTCTCGACCAGCTGGCGATACTCGCTGCTGCGACAGCGGCGTGCCATACGTCGTAACACGCTGTCGGAACCACTTTGCAGTGGCAGGTGCAGGTGGGGCATGAAGCGGGAATTGTCAAACAGGGACCAGAAATTGTCAGGTAGATCCCAGGGTTCTATAGAGCCGATGCGCAGGCGAGGAATATCGGTTTTGTTCAGCACCTGGAGGATCAGTTCAGCAATGCTTGAACCGATATCGCTGCCGTAGCCGCCAATGTGTACACCGGTCAGCACCACCTCCTGGATCCCCTCACAGTGGAGGCGATTGATTTCAGCAATCACATCTTCGGTTGAGCGGCTACGTTCCTCGCCACGGGCCAGGGTGACAATACAGAACGTGCAGCGGTAGCGGCAACCGTCCTGGACCTTGATGAAGGCACGTTGACGTCCGCGTTCCAACAGGCCAGTAGCATCGGGCTCGGTAGCCGCTTCTGGCATGACCTTGAGATCGAGTTTTTGGCTGACAAGTTCTACCAGCCGCTCTTTATCCTGATTGTTGACGACCAGGTCGACCCCTTCCATCTCAAGGGTGGCCGAGGGATCCAATGAAGCGTAACAGCCACTGACAACCAGGCGGGCATTGGGATTTTGCCGGTTGCTACGACCCAGTAGCTTACGAGACTTGCGTACCGCCTCCTCAGTGACAGCACAGGTGTTGACTACCAGCAGATCGGCCTCTTCGGTACTATCGGTCATAGCATGCCCGCGGGCCTGAAAGTCACGGCTCCAGGTCTCCATCTCCGCCTCGTTGAGACGACAGCCCAGTGTTTTTAAATGGATGCGCATTCGTTTGATTGATATGTGAAGGAGGCCCACTCAGGCATATGTTGGTCGGCAAAGGTAATGATTGCGGCAACAGGATGCAAGCGCGGACTCAAGTTTTGAGTTACTGGATGGGGTATAGTTCTGCCATGGAATGGTTGACAGAAATGCCATCTGCCTTGCAGGTCATATTCGTCCTGAGCCTGGTCTGTTTAGTACTCCTGGGCTGGGTACTCTATTGGCTTGCACGTTTGCTCGATACCCAGCAGCGTGAGCAGGTGGCCAGGGTCCAGCATCAACAGGCACTACAAGAGCTGATGCATGACCAGGAACGCCGCTATGCCCGGGAGCAGAGTGAATTACGCGACTTGCTGACCGAGCGAATAGTCCGGGGTACCCTGGCGCAACAGCGCCTGTTGCACGGCATGCAACAGACCCGGATGGAGCGCTCCGATAAGCTCTATCATGGCATGGAACGGCGTTTTGGGGAGATGCATCAGAATCTCTCGGGCGATACGGGTCGCTTGCGCCTCGAACTGCTGGAGCAGTTCGAGGGGTTGAAAAAAGCGGTTACCGAGAGCCTGGGAGATGGGCGGCTACAGTTACAGGAGAAGATGGAAGAGCTGCGTGAGTCGATGGCCCAGTCACTGGTGCGTCACCGGGAGGCTTTCGATGAACGCCAACTGGAAACCATGCGGCAACAGCATGAGACACTGCAGTCTGGGATGACCGAGGTGCGTAAGCAGGTGGCAGAGGCCCTGGTTCAGCACGCGGACAATCTGGGTAGACGGGTAGCGGGATTGACTGAAACGACCGACCAGCGTCTCAAGGAGATTAGCGGGCAGGTTGAGAAACGGCTCAGTGAGGGCTTTGAAAAAACCACCGAGACCTTCAATCAAGTACTCACTCACTTGACCCGTATCGACGAGGCACAGAAAAAGATCACCGAGCTTTCCACCAATGTCGTCAGTCTGCAAGAGGTGCTATCGGACAAACGTTCCCGTGGTGCTTTTGGCGAGGTGCAATTGACGGCTCTGGTACGGAATGTAATGCCTGAGTCCGGATTCGCCCTGCAACACACATTGAGCAATGGTCGACGTGCAGATTGTGTCTTGTTCCTGCCGGAACCCACCGGTAACGTGGTCATCGATTCCAAGTTTCCATTGGAATCCTATCAGCGTATGTTGGATGATCAACTTTCCGAATCGGAACGCACTCAGGCGCAGCGACAATTCCGGGTCGATATCAAGAAACATATGGATGATATTGCATCCCGCTATATCGTCCCTGGCGAGACCTCTGACGGTGCTGTGATGTTCATCCCGGCAGAGGCGGTATTCGCTGAAATCCATGCCCATTTCCCCGATCTGGTGGAAGAGGCGTTTCGCAAGCGGGTCTGGATGGTTTCACCAACCACCATGATGGCCATTCTCACGACCGCAAGGGCTGTGTTAAAGGATGCAGCCACTCGGGAACAGGTACATATTATTCAAGAACATCTGCTTGCCTTATCGAAGGATTTCGGACGCTTTCAAAGCCGCATGGATAATCTGG
This sequence comes from Candidatus Thiodiazotropha sp. (ex Ustalcina ferruginea), assembly GCA_025656375.1. Lineage (GTDB taxonomy): Bacteria > Pseudomonadota > Gammaproteobacteria > Chromatiales > Chromatiaceae > Thiodiazotropha. The sequence goes on from JAHXHU010000112.1 coordinate 8,819, forward strand.
CGAGACACATTGGGCAGGCCCATCAGGATGTCAGCGATGTGAATGTTTCCGCCCGTAAAATCAGCAGCCGTTTCGAAAAGATCGAAAAGGTCGAGCTGGACGAGGAGCAGGGGCCTGATCTGCCTGTCTTTCGCAAGGCCTCGTTGCAGGATGGAGAAGATCAGTAATTCGATGACTCCTCTTTTGGGGGCATGTCCGGGTAACGGTTGGATTAAATAGGCTGCTTACATCCGTCACTATCCAGATTCACGTAGGTGATGGTGGTAGTGAATACGTTTTCCTCAGTGCCACTGTTGGGATCATCTGAATAGACTTTTGCCTGATATCTCACCGAGGTATGGCCTTTTCTGAGCTGCTGTACATCAAAACGGAGAATGGTCCCTTCTCTGACACTGCGATGAAATTCCACTCTATCCATGCCAATGGTTACGAAATGACATCCGGGGAAGTCATGTACTGCAGCAATCCAGGCATATTCATCCACCCATTTGAGCAAATTACCACCAAACAGATACCCGTACTGATTCAAGTGCTGTGGCAGCACCAGTTTATGATTTTCCATTACATTTCCATGCTAGTGTGGTGCACCATTTATACGTTACACCACACTGGGCACATGCAGGCTGGGAGGGGGCGGTGTGGGTGAGTTCTGATGCATCAGCAGTTGCCAGCCCTGGTCACTTTTGCGATAGACGTTAGTCGCATAGACAGGTGTGGGTGGCTGCCCCGATGAGCTGACTTTCTCCTCCACCAGGTGGATGGCCAGTCTGTCGGTTTCAATCCAGTGCAGATGCCTGATCTCTATTTCAAGGGTAATTTCCCCTTTAAATAGTGGTTCCCAGAGTGTGCGGATGCTATCCGATCCACGCTGGGCCGGCATCATTGGCAGCAGGCAGAGAATATCATCGCTTCTCTCCCAGACTGACATCAAGGCCTCCAGGTTTTTCTCTTCTATTGCGTCGTAGTAGGCATCTTCCGCATCTTGGGGTGTGGCGTGATTATTTGGCATAAATGGCTATCCAAGTTGATAAGATATGGGTGAAGCTCCATTCTATAAGCATTTGCCAATAGATCGAAATAGCTGATCGCAGTCCAATGATATTGTCGTGTTCAGCCGATGTGTGCCTGTTTTTTCCTTTGGGGACAGTATCGTGGTGCTATGCATATTCACTAACTGTTCAGCTTTCCGTATCATCTGGCCACCTTTTTCAAACAAGTCGCACCCGAATAGATGACTGACAGCATTGATCAAAGCTTTGAAGGGATAGAACAGGTTCCGCTCAGCCAGTTTACAGAGAAGGCCTATCTGAATTACTCCATGTATGTCATTCTCGACCGGGCCTTGCCGAATATTGGTGATGGCCTGAAGCCGGTCCAGCGCCGCATCGTCTATGCGATGTCTGAGCTGGGGCTCAGTGCAAGCGCCAAATTCAAGAAATCTGCCCGCACCGTGGGTGACGTGCTTGGTAAATTCCATCCCCATGGTGATACGGCCTGCTACGAGGCTATGGTGTTGATGGCGCAAAGTTTCTCATACCGCTACCCGCTGGTGGACGGACAGGGTAACTGGGGCTCACCGGATGATCCTAAATCCTTTGCGGCAATGCGCTATACCGAGTCGAAGCTGACCGCCTATGCACAGCTATTACTCTCGGAACTGGGTCAGGGGACAGTGGATTGGGCACCAAATTTCGACGGTACCCTGCGCGAGCCTACTATCCTACCTGCCAGGCTCCCGAATGTGTTATTGAACGGTACGTCGGGTATTGCAGTAGGTATGGCAACAGATATCCCGCCCCACAACCTGCGGGAAGTGACAAATGCCTGCATCCACCTGCTGGAGTCCCCAAAGGCTACCCTGGCCGATTTAATGATCTATGTGCATGGGCCGGATTATCCGACTGAAGCAGAGATCATTACCCCGCCAGAAGAGCTGGTCAAACTTTATCAAACGGGTCATGGCTCAATCCGTATGCGTGCCTGCTATGAGCGGGAGAATGGCGACATTATTGTCACCGCACTACCGCATCAGGTATCGGGTGCAAAGGTGTTGGAGCAGATTGCCGCGCAGATGCAGAGTAAAAAACTGCCGATGGTCGAGGACTTGCGGGATGAGTCGGATCATGAAAACCCGACCCGGCTGGTCATTGTGCCTCGCTCCAATCGGGTAGATGTGGAGCGGGTCATGTCCCATCTTTTCGCTACCACTGATCTGGAGCGAACCTACCGGGTCAATATCAACTTGATCGGTATTGATGGCCGGCCAGCGGTGAAGGATCTGCTTACACTGCTTAAGGAGTGGCTCAGTTTCCGTACCGAAACTGTTCGCAAGCGTCTTCAGTATCGCTTGGATCAGGTGCTTGATCGGTTGCATATCCTGCAGGGCCTGATGATCGCTTACCTCAACATTGATGAAGTGATTGTCATCATTCGCTATGAGGAGGATCCCAAAGCAGAGCTAATGAAACGATTTTCGCTCTCAGAGATGCAGGCTGAGGCTATCCTCAATCTGCGTCTGCGTCATCTGGCCAAGCTGGAAGAGATGAAGATACGGGGTGAACAGGATGAGCTGGAGAAGAAGCGTAAGTCACTGCAGCTGATTCTTGGTTCCAACCAGCGCCTGCGTACGCTGATTCGTAAGGAGCTCAAGGCCAATGCCGAACAGTATGGGGATGATCGTCGCTCCCCTATCGTTGAACGAGCATCCGCAGAGGCACTGGCAGAAACTGACTTGACGCCCAGTGAGGCCGTTACTGTGGTGCTTTCAGAAAAGGGTTGGGCGCGTGCCGCCAAAGGGCATGATATTGATCCTGCGACGCTCAACTATCGGGCTGGTGATGGCTTTCTTGCCGCAGCACGTCTGCGTAGTAATCAGCAGGCGGTTTTTATCGACTCCAACGGCCGCAGCTATTCCCTGCTGGCGCATACACTACCGTCGGCGCGCAGTCAGGGTGAGCCTCTGACGGGTCGCTTGTCACCCGCAGCAGGGGCAACCTTCTGTGCAGCGGTCGGAGGCGACCCGGGCGGTGAGTATCTGCTCGCCTCCGATGCAGGTTATGGTTTTCGTGTCAGGTTGGCGGATATGCTGGCTAAAAACAAATCGGGTAAGGCCTTGCTCTCCCTACCCAAAGGAGCGCAGGTTCTAACCCCGGTTTCGATCATCGACTTTAACCACGATCGGGTTGTAGCGATCTCCAACGAGGGGCGTATGCTGGTCTTTCCGGTCTCAGAGTTGCCGCAATTGTCACGTGGTAAAGGCAATAAGATCATCAGTATTCCACCAAAAAGAGTGGCTGTCAGAGAAGAATTCGTCGTCGCATTGGCTATTGTACCGCAGGGGGGGAGTCTGATTGCTCACGCAGGTAAGCGCTATATCGCGCTCAAACCCTCGGATCTAGACAATTACCAGGGTGAGCGGGGACGGCGTGGTGGTAAGCTTCCACGGGGTTTTCAGCGGGTCGACCGGGTCGATGTGAATTCATTGTACGACTAAATTAGATTTCATTTGGACCCATTTCATGATTAAGGCACGATTGACGTAGAGACTTGATCCATTCATCGTTATAATGGCGAGTTCACAGCTAGGCAATGGCGTATTTTTCGCCACCAGGCTGATATGCGAAAGTGGCGGAATTGGTAGACGCGCTGGATTTAGGTTCCTGTGGGGTAACCCGTGAGAGTTCGAGTCTCTCCTTTCGCACCATTTTCCCCTGGTCATTGCCAACCGCAATTATCAGGATAATTCCAGTCTTTTTACATTGAGTTAATGGCAGAACGGGCTGTCAGGAGAAGAATAATGCAAGTTTCGGTGGAATCGGGAGAAGGGCTTGAGCGACGTCTTACCGTCGAATTGCCAGCTGAGCAGGTCGAAGTGGAAGTCACCAAGCGTCTGAAGCAAATTGGCCGAACCGCCAAACTGGATGGCTTCCGTCCTGGCAAGGTGCCAATGAACATGTTGCGTCGCAACTATGGTGGACAGGTTCTGCAAGAGGTCTATGGCCATATGATCGAGACCAGCTATCAGGAGGCGATTCAGCAAGAGAAACTGCATCCCGTCGGGAGGCCGAAGATCGAGCCGAAAGAGGCGACTGAAGAGGGACTGTTCAGCTATGTGGCCACCTTGGAGATTATGCCTGAAGTCGAGTTGACCAAGCTCGAGGGCGAGATAAAGCGTCCTGTCGCCGAAGTCGGTGATCAGGATATTGAAGCCATGATCGAGAAACTGCGCAAACAAAAGGCAACCTGGAACAGTGTGGAGCGCGCTGCCGAAGAGGGTGATCAGGTCAAAATCAACTTCAGTGGAATGGTGGACGGTGAGGCCTTTGAAGGCGGCAGTGCCGAAGGTGTAGACCTTGTGCTTGGTTCAAAACGTATGATCGATGGCTTTGAGAGCGGCTTGGTTGGTATGGTCAAAGAGGAAAAACGCAGCATCGATCTGAAGTTCCCTGACGATTACCAGGTAGAAGAGCTGGCTGGTAAGCCTGTAAAGTTTGAAGTAGAGGTCAACGAGGTCTCTGAAGAGATACTGCCCTCACTAAATGACGAATTTGCCAAGGATTTTGGTGCAGATGGCGGGGTGGACAAGCTGAAGACGGATATTCGTGAAAACATGGAAAGGGAACTTGACCAACGTATCAAGTCCAAGATCAAGAGCCAGGCGATGGATCTGATCTATCAATTGAACCAAATCGATCTTCCTAATGCCTTGATAGAAGAGGAGATCGAGGCACTGCGCAAGCAGACACGGGAAGAGATGGGGCAGCAGGGTGCCGGTAGTTTCGAGTTACCCCATGAAATGTTCGAGGAGCAGGCAAAACGACGTGTGACCCTGGGCTTGGTTATTGGAGAAATCATTAAACAAAACGATATTCAGGTCGATAATGATCGTGTACGTAAGACAATCGAAGAGTTTGCAGCCAGTTATGAGCAGCCTGAAGAAGTAGTCAAATACTATTACGGCAATCAGCAACAGCTGGCATCGGTGCAGAATGTTGTACTGGAAGATCAGATCGTCGATTGGGTAATGGATCAGGCCACTGTATCAGACGAGCAGACCACTTTTGCAGCATTAACAGAGCAGAGTTGATTTCTGAGGTAATGAAACTAATGAACGAAAGATTCCAATCAGGCATGCCGGATGCAAATAATCTTGGCCTGGTTCCTATCGTCATAGAGCAGACCGCCAGGGGCGAACGCTCTTTCGATATCTACTCCAGACTGCTCAAGGAGCGGGTCATCTTTCTGGTTGGGCCGGTGGAAGACCATATGGCCAACCTGGTAGTTGCACAGTTGTTGTTTCTGGAGTCTGAGAATCCGGACAAGGATATCCATCTTTATATTAATTCACCGGGTGGGTCGGTCACTGCAGGTCTCTCAATCTACGATACCATACAGTTCGTACGCCCGGACGTCAGCACCATGTGCATCGGCCAGGCAGCCAGTATGGGGGCGTTGCTACTGACCGGCGGTGCGAAGGGTAAGCGCTATTGCGTACCTAACTCACGGATGATGATTCATCAGCCACTGGGTGGTTTTCAAGGGCAGGCCTCAGATATCGAGATTCATGCAAAAGAGATTCTACTGATACGTGAGCGCCTGAATACCATTCTGGCCCTGCATACGGGACAGACCCTGGAGAAGATCGCTGAAGATACCGAACGAGATAACTTTATGAGTGGTGAAGACTCGGTGGCTTATGGTTTGATTGACACTGTTTTGACCAATCGTGAGGGTGTTGAGAAGTAAATAACCAGTTTCAGGAAGCGGTTGAAGCATGCGAAGGATGGCCTGATACTCATGTCAGAGTTTTATGACTCTATCCTTGCCATCTATGCGCAGTTGGATATGATTGGGTTAAAGCAGGTTGATTACGGCTTGGAGGAGTGAGATATGGGCAGTGACAAGAGAGGGAAAGGTGATGACGGCAAGCTGCTGTATTGCTCCTTTTGCGGCAAGAGTCAGCACGAGGTACGTAAACTGATTGCCGGTCCCTCCGTCTTTATCTGTGATGAATGTGTCGAGCTCTGCAATGATATTATCCGCGAGGAGATGCAGGACCCCGGGGAAGAGAATATCAACAAGCTTCCCAAGCCACATGAGATTAAAAAGACACTTGATCAGTATGTTATAGGTCAACAGAGAGCAAAAAAGGTACTCTCTGTCGCGGTATATAATCACTACAAGCGGCTCGATGCCATCGGCAAAGAGAGTGAGGTCGAGCTGGCAAAATCGAATATCCTCTTGATCGGTCCCACCGGTTCAGGTAAGACCCTGCTGGCTGAGACACTTGCACGACTTCTGAATGTACCTTTCACCATCGCTGATGCCACAACCCTCACCGAGGCGGGCTATGTCGGTGAAGATGTAGAGAACATCATTCAAAAGTTACTGCAGAAATGTGACTACGATGTGGAAAAGGCCCAAACAGGCATAGTCTACATTGATGAAATCGATAAAATTTCCAGAAAATCTGATAATCCCTCCATTACTCGCGATGTTTCAGGTGAGGGTGTACAGCAGGCCTTGCTGAAGTTGATTGAGGGAACAGTGGCCTCTGTTCCACCCCAAGGTGGTCGTAAACATCCTCAACAGGAGTTTCTGCAGGTTAATACCTCGAATATCCTGTTTATCGTAGGTGGTGCCTTCGCCGGGCTTGAAAAAGTCATCAAGGATCGATCTGAAAAGGGCGGCATCGGCTTTTCGGCCGAGGTGAAGAGTAAGGATGATTCACGCTCAATCGGCGACATTATTGTTGATGTTGAACCCGAGGATCTTATCAAATACGGGCTGATTCCCGAATTTGTGGGGCGCCTGCCTGTGGTTGCAACACTGCAGGAACTGGATGAGGATTCGCTGGTCAAGGTCCTTACTGAGCCGAAGAACGCCCTGACCAAGCAGTATGGTCGTCTCTTCGAGATGGAGGGTTGTGAGTTGGAGATCCGCGAAGATGCACTCCGGTCCATTGCCCGCAAGGCCATGTTGCGTAAGACCGGTGCACGAGGGCTACGAACAATTCTGGAGCAAGTATTGCTGGATACCATGTATGACCTTCCCTCTATGGATGAGGTGGCGAAAGTCGTAGTGGATGAGGCTGTGATCGCTGGAGAGTCAGATCCGTTGATGATCTATGAAAACAGCGATAAGCAAATTGCCTCATCCGACTAGTTATTGCGTGCATCCATTCAGTTGGCCCGGTAACAGGTACATACAGTAAACGATTTTTATCTGAAGTTCCGGGTATCTCATTGAATGGATAGTAAAACTGTTATTCGTACGCTAAATACCCGTTGCATATTGGGCTTGAAAGTTCTAGCCTCCGTCCTTATGTAGAGGATCTATCCGGTTAAGTAGATCCTGATTGAACATGCCTACCCACACTAAAATCAAATCCCTGTACTGACTCTGTCATACCTGCGGTTGAAGTTTATGAGCAGTGACGCTGCCAAACGAGGATAATTTTTATGGGCCACGAGTACTTAGAATCCACAAAGACGATTCCCCAGAACAACGTTGTGCCTGTTCTACCGCTACGTGACGTGGTTGTCTATCCACATATGGTCATTCCTCTGTTTGTTGGGCGTGACAAGTCTATCCAGGCCCTCGACTCGGCCATGCAGAGTAATAAGCAGATCCTGCTTGCTGCGCAGAAGAGTGCCGATGTGGATGATCCGGACGTCAGTGACATGTATGCAATCGGTACCCTGGCCAATATCCTGCAACTGCTTAAGTTGCCTGATGGTACTGTCAAAGTGCTGGTAGAGGGTGGTGAGAGGGCGCTCATCACCGAGTTCATCGATACCGATGAGTTTTTTACCGCCAGGCTTGAAACCCTGACTGATTCGCTTGACGTGGCCGGACGTGAAAGTGAAGTGTTGATGCGTTCTGCAACTAACCTATTTGATCAGTATGTGAAACTGAACAAAAAAGTACCGCCGGAAGTACTGACTTCGCTCTCCAGTATCGATGACCCAAGCCGTCTAGCAGATACCATTGCTGCACACATGTCTCTGAAATTGGAAGAGAAGCAGCAAGTCCTCGAGATGCCCAATGTGCGTGAACGCCTGGAGCACCTGATGGGGCTGATGGAAGGGGAAAACGATATCCTGCAGATGGAGAAGCGCATTCGAGGTCGTGTTAAACGCCAGATGGAGAAGAATCAGCGCGACTACTACTTGAATGAACAGATGAAGGCGATCCTGAAAGAACTGGGTGAGATGGACGATGCGCCGAATGAAATAGAGGATCTGGCGAAAAAGATTGAAACAGTAGGTATGACCAAAGAGGCCAAGGATAAGGCAGTTAATGAGTTGAATAAGCTTAAGTTGATGTCGCCCATGTCTGCAGAGGCAACGGTGGTGCGCAACTATATCGATACACTGGTGGGATTGCCCTGGAAGAAACGTTCTAAAATACGCAACGATATCGGTGCTGCAGAAGCCGTATTGGATGAAGATCACTACGGTCTTGAGAAGGTCAAGGAGCGCATTCTTGAATACCTCGCGGTCCAGCAACGTGTACGCAAACTGAAAGGGCCTATTCTCTGCCTGGTGGGCCCTCCTGGTGTGGGCAAGACCTCGTTGGGCCAGTCGATTGCACGTGCTACCAACCGCAAGTTTACTCGTATGGCCTTGGGTGGAGTGCGTGATGAAGCTGAAATTCGGGGACATAGACGTACCTATATCGGTGCACTACCCGGAAAGATCATCAATAACCTGAGCAAGGTGAAGACCCGAAATCCCCTGTTTCTGTTGGACGAGATCGATAAGATGGCGATGGATTTCCGTGGCGATCCGGCATCAGCCTTGTTGGAGGTGCTCGATCCTGAGCAGAACCATACATTCAACGATCATTACCTTGAAGTCGATTTCGATCTCTCTGAGGTGATGTTTGTAGCGACCGCCAATACATTGAATATTCCTGCCGCACTGCTTGATCGTATGGAGGTGATCAGGCTGTCCGGCTATACCGAAGACGAGAAGGTCAACATTGCCGAACGCTACCTGGTGCGTAAACAGATGGTGAACAATGGCCTGAAGCCGAGTGAACTGACTATTCGCGAGGCTGCGATTCGTGACATGGTCCGCTACTACACCCGAGAGGCGGGTGTGCGCAATCTGGAACGCGAGATCGCGAAGGTCTGCCGCAAAGTAGTGAAAGAGATTCTTTTAAAGAAACCTAAGGGTAAGATCACTATCACACCAAAGCGTCTGGATGACTACTTAGGTGTGCAACGCTTCCGCTATGGACGCGCCGATGAGCATGATCAGGTCGGGCAGGTTACCGGTTTGGCCTGGACAGAGGTGGGTGGTGAACTGCTTCATATTGAAGCGGCGCTGATGCCGGGCAAGGGACGGCTTAGCCATACCGGTCAACTGGGTGAGGTTATGCAGGAGTCTATCCAGGCAGCCATGACCGTTGTCAGAAGTCGTGCGGATTCACTGGCATTGGAGGAGGATTTCCACCATAAATGTGATGTACATATCCATGTGCCGGAGGGAGCGACACCAAAAGATGGCCCAAGTGCCGGTGTCGGTATGTGTACAAGTCTGGTTTCTGCCCTGACAAAAATTCCTGTCAGAGCTGATGTGGCGATGACCGGTGAGATCACGCTTCGCGGTGAGATATTGCCCATCGGCGGACTTAAAGAGAAACTACTCGCTGCCCATCGTGGGGGTATAGCTACGGTCATCATTCCGGAAGAAAATGAGCGTGATCTGGTTGATATCCCTAAAAATATCAAACAGAATCTTGATATTAGACCTGTTCGCTGGATCGATGAAGTGTTGCAGATTGCCCTCAAAGAGGTGCCACATCCGAAAAACGCTAAGCCGACTACTGCTACTCAGAGGAAGCGTAGCGAGAAAAGCGACACCGAAGAAACCAAGAAACGAGGGGCTCCTACGAAGCATTAATAACATCACAAGCTACGGTTATTGTTTGAAAACAACAGTGGCCGTAGCTTGACAGGGTTTCTGGCACCCGGTATAAATTCTGGCGTTTCACGCTCCAATTGAGTTATAACACAACACTTCTCGTGGCGGTTATTCCGCCAAGATCATCAAAGGGGATCATTATTAATGAATAAGGCCGAACTAATTGAGGCAATGGCGGAATCTGCAGACATTTCCAAGGCTGCCGCTGGGCGTGCGCTTGACGGAATGGTTGAGGCAGTAACCGAAGCAATGAAAGCGGGTGACACCCTTTCTCTGGTGGGTTTTGGAACCTTCTCTGTGAAAGAACGTGCTGCTCGTGATGGCCGCAATCCACAGACTGGTGAGACAATCAAGATCAAAGCCTCGAAAATCCCGTCATTCAAGGCTGGTAAAGCATTGAAGGATGCAATAAACTAGCGCGCCTTCGAGTGTGGTATCTCTAACTAATCGACGATATACCTCACTAGCGGGGTGCTTAGCTCAGCTGGGAGAGCATCGCCCTTACAAGGCGAGAGTCGCAGGTTCGATCCCTGCAGCACCCACCAATTCGGAGCGGTAGTTCAGTTGGTTAGAATACCGGCCTGTCACGCCGGGGGTCGCGGGTTCGAGTCCCGTCCGCTCCGCCAACTTCGACCATCAACGGGGTATCTGCCAGATACCCCGTTTTTGTTTATGATGCATTACACTTGAATTCAACATTTCAGGTAATAATAACGAGTCACTGATCATGCTTCAGGTTATCAGAGATAAAGCTCAGGGATGGATCGCATGGGCGATCGTCATACTGATCTCGATCCCCTTTGCCCTTTGGGGTATTCAATCCTATCTGGGAGTAGGTTCAGAGCCGGTTGCCGCTACTGTGAATGGTACAGAAATCACAGAACGGACACTGGATAGTCAATTCCAGCGTTTCCGCCAGCAACTCCGCGAACAGCTAGGTTCAGCCTATCGTCCTGAAATGTTCGATGATGTCAGGATGCGCAAAGAGGTCCTCCATCACCTGGTGCGTGATGAACTGCTGCAGCAGACCTCGCAGGATATTGGATTACGTGCCGGCAGCGCGATGATACAAGCCACTATTCTCAGTATGCCAACCTTTCAAAAGGATGGGCAATTCGATCAACAGACCTATGAGCGAGCCTTGCGTTTACAGGGACTCTCACCGGCTGGTTTTGAGGATCGCGTTCGTCGTGCACTGGTTGCTGAACAATTGTCACAGGCGGTACAGGTAGGCTCGTTTATTACCAAAAGTGAGCTTGCGGAATCTCAAAGACTGTTAAATCAAACCCGTGAATTGTCATACTTTCTGATACCCACAAGCGAGTTCACGGTGGATGGTGGACTTTCCGATGATGAGATCAGTGCCTACTACCAAGCCAACGAAATTGCTTTCCTGTCACCTGAAAAGGTCAAGGTCGACTATATTCTGCTGGATGCCGAGACAGCCGGCAGTACCGTCAGCTCGGACGAGGATATTCTGCGTGGATACTATGATAAAAATCAGGATGAGTTCGGTCTGCCGGAACAGCGTCAGGCCAGTCATATCCTGATACAGGTTACAGAGGATGCTGACCAGACAAGCGTCGATGAAGCAATGTCGAAAATCGAGGCATTGGCTGAGCGTGTGCGCGGTGGGGAATCTTTTGCGGACCTTGCCAAAGAGCATTCTCAGGACCCGGGTTCTGCATCCGTTGGTGGCGATTTGGGCTACTTCGGAATGGGTATCATGGCCCCGGCTTTCGAAACGGCTGCGTTTGCTCTCCAGGATGGTGAAGTGAGTAAACCGGTACGTACCAGTTTCGGGTTTCATCTGATCAAGCTGACCGGTATCAAGGCGGGTGATGTAAAGTCGTTTGACGAGGCTCGCAGTGAAGTGGAAGCCGCCTACCGCAAGGTTGAGGGAGAAAGGCTCTATTTTGAGATGGCTGAACAGCTTGCGGACCTCAGTTATGAGGATCCAAACAGTCTTGAGCCGGCATCCAGCGCGCTGGGACTCTCTGTACAACAGAGTGACTGGTTCTCACGCGACCAGGCAACCGGCGTATTCTCCAAGCCGAAAGTCGTGGCGAGTGCATACAGCGATGATGTACTGCGTGAGCGTAACAACAGTGAGCTGATCGAAATCGATGGCACAAGTTCATTGGTGCTGAGGATTCTGGACCATCAGGAGGCGTCAACGCTGCCGCTTGGTGAGGTGAAGGATCAGATTATTGAGACCCTGCAAAAACAGAAAGGGGAGCAGCAGGCAGCCGCTGAAGCAGAAAAACGCTTGGCTGAAATTGGTTCAGGAAGCCCATTGACACAAGTGGCCGGTGGTTATGCTGTTACGGGTCCATTGACAGTAGGGCGTAACGACACAAAACTCCCGACGGGCTTGTCGAGTGTGTTGTTCCGTACTGAAAAACCAGCGATCAATGGGTTTTCGTCGGGTAGCGCCAGGCTTGCCAGTGGTGACATTGCTGTGTATGTATTGACAGGCGTAACAGAGGGTAGTGTTGAGGAAGCTTCGAGTCAGCAGCAGACCGAGAGTTTACGCCGGATGCGTGGCAGAGATTACTATGAGATGGTGTTGGCGGATCTGGAATCCCGGGCTGATGTTGAGATTTTATTGAAATCAGATAGTGAATGAATTGCGATTCGACTGTCTGAAGCTGCGGACTTGGGTGCTAGTCCTCTAGTCCTCTCATAGGGTGAGAGGACTGGAGATTCGGAGTAGGTCGTCATCCTGTCGACTATAGATATCAGGCCTTTCCAAGGATGTGATAACCCGAATCGACGTAGATGATGTCCCCGGTAATGCCTGAGGCCAGGTCTGAACAGAGGAATGCAGTGGTGTTACCCACTTCCTCAATGGTGACATTTCGGCGCAGTGGATTCATCTTCTCCACCTCATCGAGCATACCTTTGAAATTTTTGATGCCCGAAGCGGCTAAGGTCCTGATTGGGCCTGCAGAGATACCGTTAACCCGGATACCTTCCGGGCCCAGAGACTCCGCCAAATAGCGAACACTCGCTTCCAGGCTTGCTTTAGCCACTCCCATCACATTGTAATGGGGAACGGTGCGTACTGCACCCAGATAGCTCATGGTCACCAGTGAGGCGTTTCTGCCCTGCATCAGTGAACGCCCAGCCTTGGCAAGTGCAGCAAAGCTATATGAGCTGATATCATGAGCCATGGCAAAACCATCGCGAGTGAGATTGTCCAGGTATCCACCTTCAAGGTGGTCACGGGGAGCAAAGCCGACAGCGTGGATGATTCCGTCCAGATGACCCCACTCTTTTTCAAGTGCAGCAAACAGGTCAGTAATCTGCTCATCACTGGTGACATCCAAGGGCATCACAATGTTGGTGCCAAATATCTCAGCAGCATCATCGACACGTTTTTTCAGTTTTTCTGTCTGGTAGGTGAGTGCAAGCTCGGCCCCCTCACGGTGCATGGCTTCGGCAACACCCCAGGCTATGGAGCGATTGCTGGCAATACCGACAATAAGAATACGTTTGTTTTGTAAAAAACCCATGGAACAATTCCTTGCTGGAGTCATCGAACAGAAACACGGATAATAGACGCTTTAATGCGCACTCCGGTCCGCAATAATAACAGACTAAGTTACCGGAATTTGCGACTGGCGAAAAGCGCGGGATCACTCTGATAGTGTTAGGCCTTTTTACAAAACCACTGTATTTATCGACGATTGCCACAGTTTGCCTGTTATTCACTGGTTGCGACGGCTCACCATGGAACAGCCCTTACCCGGTTGCAGATGCTCAAAGACCCGTGCTTTACAGCTCTTTTAGTGAGCGTCCCAATCACCTTGATCCTGCCCGGTCCTACAGTTCCAATGAATATGCATTCATTGCGCAGATCTATGAGCCTCCTTTGCAGTACCATTTTCTCAAACGTCCTTATACCCTGGTGCCATTGTCTGCGGAGGCAATGCCGGAGGTCAGCTATATCGATAAGCGAGGACAACAGCTCCCAACTGATGCCCCGGTAGAAAAAATCGCTTTCAGTGAATATCTGGTGCGTATACAGCCAGGCATAAAGTATCAACCCCATCCGATGTTCGCCAGGTTGGAAGATGGGACATTGCGATATCATGATCTTACCGAGAAACAACTTGATAGGGTGCATACGCTCACTGATCTGATTGATACAGGTAGTCGCGAATTGACAGCGGCAGACTATCTCTATCAGATCAAGCGACTTGCTTTCCCCCGCTTCCACTGTCCGATTGCCGGTGTCATGGGGGAGTATATTGTTGGGTTCAAGGCTTATTCTGATCAGCTCAAGCAGATTGAGCAGCAGTTACAGAATGAGTTAGGTGAAGAGCGGCCCTATGTCGATTTACGCGACTATGAGATGGAAGGGTTAGAGCTGGTTGATAATTACAGTTACAAAATTCGATTGAAAGGGAAATACCCGCAATTTCTCTACTGGATGGCTATGCCTTTTTTTGCACCCATGCCTTGGGAAGCGGATCATTTTTATGCACAATCGGGTCTTCGGGTACGTAACATCAAGTTGGATTGGTTTCCGGTGGGTACAGGCCCTTTCATGCTATCGGAAAACAATCCCAACTTGCGAATGGTTCTGGAACGTAATCCCAATTTTCATGGCGAGCGCTACCCATACGACGGTGAACCCGAGGACTATGCAGCCGGCTTATTAGATGATGCCGACAGGGTGATGCCCTTTATCGAGAAGGCTATCTACAGTTTGGAGAAGGAGACTATTCCGTATTGGAACAAATTTTTGCAGGGTTACTACGATACTTCAGGCATTTCATCTGACAGCTTTGATCAGGCTGTACTGTTCGATGCCCAGGGGGAGGTGGGGCTTGCTGACGCAATGAAGGAGAAGGGGATTCATCTGACGACAGCAGTACAAACCTCGATTGGCTATTTTGGTTTCAATATGCGCGATCCGGTAGTGGGAGGTGGTTCAGAGTCGGCTAGATTGCTGCGGCGGGCGATCTCCATTGCCGTCGATTATGAAGAGTTCATTTCCATTTTTGCAAATGGTCGCGGTGTTGTAGCACAGGGTCCTATACCGCTTGGCATCTTTGGTGCAAAGAGTGGAAAAGAGGGTATTAACAGGTACGTTTACGAACAGGTGAATGGCAAAACAAAACGACGTTCTCTCAATGAAGCAAAACAGTTAATGGTTCAGGCCGGCTACCCTGAGGGCAGGGATCAAAAAACCGGTAAATCGCTGGTTCTTTATTATGACGCTGTGGCAACAGGGCCGGATGACAAAGCGCGTATGAACTGGTGGCGAAAACAGTTCACTAAATTGGGAATCCAATTGGTAGTACGCAATACCGACTACAACCGCTTTCAGGAGAAAATGCGTAAAGGCACAGGTCAGCTTTTCAGTTGGGGCTGGAACGCAGACTATCCTGACCCGGAAAATTTCCTGTTTCTGCTATATGGTCCCAACGCCAAAGCAGATGGTGAAGGTGAAAATGCAGCCAACTACACCAATCCTGAGTTCGATGAGTTATTCATGCGTATGAAAAATATGGACAACAGTCCGGAAAGGTTGCGCATTATCGATCGAATGGTGGAGATACTGCGTAGCGATGCACCTTGGCTGTGGGGTTATTATCCCAAGGCGTTTTCTCTGCATCATCACTGGTACCACAATGTAAAACCCAATCTCATGGCCAACAATACGCTAAAGTACAAACGTATTGAACCTGAGGTCAGAACAGTGCAGCAGTCTCAATGGAATCGACCGGTTCTCTGGCCGGTTATTACTTTGGCCGTTCTTTTTCTACTCTCATTAATTCCAGCATGGATATTGTTTCGTCGCCGTGAAAGGAGTCGCCTCCAATGATGGCCTATATTATTCGGCGGATTTTTTATGCGATACCAATTCTTATCGGTGTGAATATCATTACGTTCATGCTTTTCTTTGTGGTCAATTCACCCGAGGATATGGCAAGGATGAATTTGGGCATGAAACGGATCACGCCGGAAGCGATACAACAGTGGAAAGAAGAACGGGGTTATGACAAACCAACCCTCTATAACGAAGCAAAGGAGGGTATTGAACGGGTTACCGATACGATCTTTTTTCAAAAATCCCTGAAACTTTTTCAATTTGATTTTGGCTCATCGGATAGTGGGCGCGATATCGGTTACGACATCTCCCAACGCATGTGGCCGAGTCTGGCCATCGCATTGCCGGTGTTGATCGTGGGGCTGGCACTGAATATCACCTTCGCCCTATTGATTGCCTTTTTCCGGGCAACCTACATCGACTTCTGGGGTGTTGTGACCTGTGTCATCATGATGTCGATATCATCCCTCTTTTATATCATCGGTGGTCAATACCTGGTTGGAAAGTTGCTGCACCTGGTGCCGATTTCTGGTTATGACACCGGTGTGGCTTCACTGAAATTTCTCATACTGCCGGTCATTATTGGCATCATTGGTGGGATTGGTGCAGGTACCCGTTGGTATCGTACGCTGTTTTTAGAAGAGATTAATCGTGACTATGTGCGTACTGCGCGAGCCAAGGGATTGAGTGAGCAGTGGGTGCTTTTCGGTCATGTTTTTAAAAATGCCTTAATTCCGATATTGACGGGCGTGGTGGCAGTGTTGCCGTTACTTTTTATGGGTAGCCTGATTACCGAGTCATTTTTTGGTATTCCGGGATTGGGTAGCTATACCATTGATGCTATCAGCAATCAGGACTTCGCTATTGTGCGATCGATGGTTTTTTTGGGGTCAGTACTTTACATCATAGGACTGATAATGACGGATATCTCTTATACCATTGTCGATCCGAGGGTACGGCTGCAATGAGCGAGTCAACTCTGGTGCGAGCTGAACAAGGTGAAGATCAGCGGGTAGGGCTTAACCCTGCTAGTAACCGAGCGTACAGTTATCTGGGGGTTGGAAAACTATGCCAGAGTTGGTGATTCTCTCAACTGATGCATTGATATTTTTACTTGTTATCCTGGCCTCAGGGTTCACCCGCTATGCGAGCAAACGGGAGCATCTACGGGTGCCCTGGCGTGAGGTGGCGCGTAGTAAAGTGGGTATGGGGGCACTGTTGGTGCTGAGCTGTTTCGTTACTATCGGATTGTCGGATTCCATACATTTCCGCCCAGAGGCCAATGGCAACGCCAAAGAGTCGGCCGAGGTTTTGAGCTTGTTCGATAAGCTGGTGACTCCATTGCGGATGTATCAGGAAAAGACCTACTCAGCACCACTGGCCGCCTACCAATATACAAAAGAGAATACAGAACTGGCCAATGGGACCACCAGGCGAGACTATCCACGTCTTGAATATGGCGGTTCGCATCTGCAGAACGTAGAGCAGGAATGGGGTTCCGACATTGTCAGTAAAAGCCTTTTAGGAATGTCCAAAGGTCTACTCTTCTGGTTATTGAGCACATTGCTATTTTTGTTTTGGCGTAGTCAACGTAATAGAGCAGCTATCGGCAATACACTGAATGAAATCTGGGCCTTTCAGACTGAGATACCCTGGCGCACGCTATTGATGACAGCGGGTGTAATTTGTCTACTAGGCTTCTGGGCCGCTGAACTTTCAACCTACTACCATTTGTTGGGTACGGATAAGGTAAAAGACATCCTCTCCTACCTTATCCG